>JAMQPH010000903.1 GCA_023717605.1 Pyrinomonadaceae bacterium | reverse complement strand
GGACTCAGAAAGGGGGCGACAATGCCAACGAGGGTCGAATCTTTCGTGCCAATCTCGAGATACCAAAAGGGCAGAGTCCTGCGAATCGCACCGACATCGAAGTGCTCTTCGACGAATTGCCTGAGCCGATCGATCTGGATCTCGATCTCGATAATCGGATGATCTATTGGACGGACCGCGGTAACGCGCCAAAAGGCAACACCGTAAGTCGAGCATCGATCGACAAGATTCGTACAGATCAGGAGGTCCTCGTCAACGATCTAATGGAGGGAATAGGACTGTCACTCGATCTCAAGAACGGTCGAATGTTTTTCACTGATCTGGGTGGTTCTGTTTATGCCGCAAAAGTCGATGGTTCGGAAAAGAAAGCATTGGTCGCAGCACAGGGAAATCTCACCGGCGTTGCCTACGTGGAGTTTGCGCAAATGAAACAAACTCAACGCAATGATGGTCCACGTCTTATTCCGTGACTGGGAGTACGGTGAGTACTGGCGATACAGAAGAACTAAAGATTCCACTGCCGAGTCGATGAACGAACTTGAAGGAGAGGAAAATGGCAACAGAAAGAAAAGAGATTAAGCAACCGAAGCCGCTGCCGGCGCCGAATAGCGACTTCTACGAACTTGTGGAGACCTTGCCCGCTGAGGAAGTGGCGGTTGTGAAACAGGTGCGTACATTCATGGAGACGAAAGTCGCACCAATCATCACAAAATACTGGGTTGACGATGCATTTCCGTTTGAATTATTGCCGGCGATAAAGGAGCTCAACATCGGCGGTGTGGGAATGGAAGGGTATGGCTGTCGGGGCGGAAGTGAACTGCTCTTTGGATTAGTAGCAATGGAGATGTCGCGCTTCGATTCCTCGATTGCGACCTTCTTCGGTGTCCACAATGGCCTCGCGATGGGTTCCATCTATCTTGGCGGATCGGAAGAGCAGAAACAGAAATGGCTGCCGCCGATGGCCCGCTGGGAAAAGATCGGCTGCTTCGGTCTTACCGAGCCGCTGGTAGGCTCAGGTGCTTCAGGCGGACTAACGACAACCGCGAAACGCGACGGAGACACTTGGATCATCAACGGTCAGAAGAAATGGATCGGCAACTCACCCTGGTGCGACATTTCGATCATCTGGGCTCGTGATGTCGCTGACAACCAGGTCAAGGGTTTTATCGTCGAGAACAAGACTACGCCCGGGTTCAGCGTCGAGAAAATCCAAAACAAGATTGCTCTCAAGGTGGTCCAAAATGGCTTAATCACGATGGACAACTGCCGCATACCCGAGGAGAACCGTCTGCAAGTGGACAAATCATTTCGCGACACGGCGCACGTTCTGAAAATGACGCGCTATCTCGTTGCGTGGGAAGCCACCGGATGCGCGATGGGTGCCTACGAAAATGCGCTCAAGTATTGCCAGGAGCGTTTGCAGTTTGGAAAACCGATCGCGTCGTTCCAACTGGTGCAAGACCTTCTAGCCAAGATGCTCGCCAACATCACTGCTTCGCAATGCATGGTAGTTCGCACTGCTCAACTTCAAGCGGAAGGGAAGTTGACTGACGCTCATGCAGCCATTGCCAAAGCGTTCACGACGGCCAAGTGCCGCGAGACGGTCGCGTGGGCGCGGGAGCTGTTGGGCGGCAATGGTATCGCCGCCGACTATAACGTGGGGCGCTTCTTCGCGGATTCGGAAGCACTTTATTCCTACGAAGGCACATACCAGATCCAGAACCTGATCATCGGCAAAGCGATCACCGGGTTTAGCGCCTTTGTATAACTAATTGGCCTAAAGGGAGTCGCACTGATGAGTTCACCAAGAGCAGCATTGACGCTTGAAAATGTCTTATATGAGAAGAAAGGGCCAATCGCCTATGTAACGCTTAACCGTCCTAAGGTGCTCAACGCTCTTAATCAAAGAACCTGGCAAGACTTGAGAGCGGCCTTTGAGGATGCGCGAGATGACGCGGATGTGCGAGGAGCCATTCTTACCGGAACAGGCGATAAAGCGTTCATCGCCGGAGCCGACATTGGCGAACTGTCTCGCGTGACTGCAGTCGAAGCAGAAGAATCCAGCACCTTGGGGCAAGGAGTTCTCAACCTGATTGAGAATCTGGGCAAGCCCGTGGTTGCAGCTGTCAATGGTTTCGCATTGGGCGGGGGATGCGAGACCGCGATGGCTTGCACAATCAGGCTGGCCACAGAGACCGCCAGGTTTGGCCAGCCTGAAGTTAAATTGGGAGTGCCCCCGGGGGGTGGTGGAACGCAACGCCTCCCACGTTTGGTCGGCAAGGGCCGGGCTCTGCAACTGATTCTATCCGGTGAAATGATTTCGGCGCAGGAGGCTTATCGGATTGGACTGGTCAATGAAGTTGTTCCGGCTGCCGATCTCCTTCCTCGCGCTGAAGCGATCCTCAAACAGATCTTCGCGAATGCTCCGCTGGCAGTGAGGTACTCACTCGAAGCAGTGAATAGAGGTTTGGAGACGAGCCAGACTGAGGGCTTGGCTCTCGAAGCTTCTTTCTTTGGCCTTTGCGCCGGAACCGAAGACAAGCAGGAAGGCACGCGAGCGTTTCTCGAAAAGCGCGCGCCACAGTTCCAGGGTCGTTGAACTCGGACAGTTCGGCAAGTAGGGGGAAGGCGATGGCAGAAGTGTTTGGAGAGACCTCAACGACAGATGAGGTTCTGTCTGGAGTAAACCTTAAAGGCAAGCGAGTCCTGGTTACAGGTGTTTCTTCAGGTATTGGTGTGGAGACCGCGCGTTCACTCGCCG
>JAMQPH010000899.1 GCA_023717605.1 Pyrinomonadaceae bacterium | reverse complement strand
AGTGACAAAGCGGATTGCGCTATGGAGATGCTCGGTGTTGTACCACTGAACAAAGCGGCCGACCCACTCTCTGGCTTCATCGAGTCCGCCAAAGGCCCCATGCGGATAGGATGGACGATACTTCAGGGTCTTGAATAGCGACTCAGAATACGGGTTATCATCGCTCACCGAGGAGCGACTGAAAGAGGGAGCCACCCCGAGCCGCTCCAGGGTGGCAAGCAGCGTAGCCCCTTTCATCGGTGCGCCATTGTCGGAGTGTAGAGTTAAGCTGCCTAGGGCAATTGCTTGCTCTTGGCAGACCCGGTCGATCAGCCTGGCTGCATGATCAGCGCTCTCCACCTCTTCAACGGTCCACCCCACGATCATCCGGCTGAAAATATCTTCCACCAAGTACAGATAATAATAGGCGCCTCTGAGCGCGCTGTTCATATACGTGATATCCCAGCTCCACACCTCATTGGGATTTCTCGCCAGTAAATCCTTGGGCCGGCTATGGACATGAGGCTTGCTCTTTTCACGGTGCGAAAGCAGATCCTTTTGTTTTAACACCCGGTAAAAACTGCTCTCCGAGCCCAGATAACGCCCACAGTCGGCTAACTGAGCCACGATCTGCCAGGGCGACAGATCACGATAGGCGCTGCTATTGGAGACCTCCACGATGGCTTGTTTCTCCTGCTCAGTCAGGGCGTGGGCACAAACGCTATGGGGGCCCCGTCTCTGATCCCCCTTCTCTGGCTCTTTCTCCCAGCGCTCCAACGTCCTGAGACTCACCTCGAGCACCTGGCAACAAGCCCCCCGCTCTGCGCCACTCCCGTTGGCCTCCTTGACCAACTCCATGCAGCTGCGGCGATCTTCCACGCTCACTCGTTCTCCCCGTTGCCCCAGATTAAGTCCGCTTTTTTTTTCAGCACCAACAGCGCCGTGGTCTCCGCCAACGCTCTATCCTTGCGCTGGAGCTCTTTCTCCAATTCCTTGATCTTGCGCTTGTCCTGGGCTCTCTCCGTGCGCGTTGCCTGATTGTCTCCTCGCCCGGATTCAAGCCCCGCCTCCATGCTCTTCTTCCAGGCCGCGATGTGATCGCTATGCAATCCTTCCCGGCGCAAATACTCCCCCTGCTTGTCGCCTTCCAATCCCTCGAACTTGATCACCGCCTTCAATTTCTCTTGGGCACTTCGGTCTCCCGGTCTTCGATTCCTTTTCACCATCCCTTGATCATTACCATAACGCTTCGCCCATTGATAAAGTGACCAACTCGACACTCCCAGGACTCTCGACACGTCTTGCACTGAACGCGATCCTCGACTGCGAAACTTCTCAACAGCCGCTCTTCTAAACTCCTCCGATCGTTGCTGACTCACTTGCTTGTCCTTCTCTCTCGCCCCCGCTACGTTAATTCTAGATGCGACATCTTTCCTGACATAGGGGGGTTTCATGTACGGTATCAGAATCCTTCCGTATGTAGAGCGCAGGAATGGAATATAATAATCCATTGGACTGCGAACATCTTCAATCAGTATCAGGTTACTTCCCAACGCTCGCTCTATGATCCCCATATGATAGAATAACCTATCGAAGGTTTCCCTTATAAAGACACCGTTTGGAGGAAGCTTATCATTATTCTCAACCTTGAGAGCTTCTTGTACCTCCTCGGAAGTAATCACTACTTTCTTTTCTTCTATTTTGTATTCATACCTGGTCCAATCAGTCATCCGTAGCGCATTGAATGCTTGAGGATCAGACAACATTCCACGCACAAGTTCCGTCGCTAACCTGGCTTGGTTCCATCGTAACTCGCTCTCTCTTTGTTTTGTACTCCAATGTAGTGTCAGGATTAGCACGCTAGCGGAGATCAGCCCTCCAATTATTGCTACCGTTTTAGAAGCCACGTCGAATCTGTCTTTAGTTAAGGGATGCATGCCTTCCGCAGTAGTTTTTTGGGAGACTTCCTGGTTCATTAATCAATACTCCCTTTGTCATTAAGGTTTAGGGATATGCGACGCCTAACGTTTACGCTCAGCCGGAGCTCCTAGCGATCAGGCTGAAACGTGAAGTTAGGCGACACGCCGCACTCCTACATCACGCGCTTCTCCGAACTGTAAAGCGCACAACATCGATAGCGCCGTGCAAAAGCCGGCTATGAGCAAGGGGTATGCCGCTCGCAATTCGCTTCCGAAGGCACCAAACTGCGCACCACCGGCCGTACACGCCACCTTTACATTTACATTGTCCACGAGTTCTTCAAGAAGTGTTTGCGTCAACCTTCGCGCATCGCCAGGGGAAGAGTCTTTAATAGGCAGCACGCCAAAAACAGCCACGACAAGTGCAGACACCTTGCAATCGACCATGCCATTGTGCTCGAAAGCGAGTCGTGCGACACGGGCCATCCGGTTGGATACGAGCCCAGGGGTATCACCACGAACCATCGCCAGCATGGCTTCGAGAACGGGTCAGGTATTGTTTCTGATTCTGCTGAAAAACCCTCCGTTCATCCTTCGAGAACCTCAGGACGAACGGAGGGGTGGTTGAAATCATTGGTGATATTCCGTTCTACTGAGCTTACCGAAGCATTCCTAGGGTTATTCAGCAGAATCGCTTCTTGTATCAAATCCTGTTTGCCAACCGGCTGACCGTAGCGTAGTGCAGGTCCAGAAAGTTTGCAACCTCTCTCTGACTTTCTCCGTAACGATGCACCGCCTGGACAATCCGAGCGTTTGCGGTCCCCATCTTCGTCGAAGACGTCTTCGCGCGCGTTGCCGCGCGAGGTAAAATGGCAGATTGCACCGTAAAATTCTAGTCTGAGAGGACGAGCCATCAATTAGCGCAAGTAACTCAACGGCTCACAAATAGCATGATACAAGGTCAGACTACTTTTCTGGTTCTTTTCTGTAAACTTCCCGTTCATCCTGCCTGGTGGCTTACCCCTGAGGTATGGAGCGGCTGAGCCAGTCCTTGAAACGGGTCGGGCCGATGCGCGGGTTATCACCGGGGGTGAGACTTTGATCGTTCAACTCTGTTCCGAAGTAGAGTGCGTGGACGTCTGTGGTCACCTTCCGGGCGTCTCGGTTTGCACTCAAGAATCGTCGGAGGAGTTCGTCGAGACGTATCGGTTCGGGACCCGCCAACTCGACCGTGCCGTTCGCCGGTTCCTCGACTGCGACCTCGGCCAGTGCGGCAGCGACGTCATCTGACAAGATGGGTTGCACAAGCGCAGGTGACAACCGAACCGTTTGCCCCTCGGTGGCCGATTGGGCGATGCTGCTCACGAACTCGAAGAACTGCGTTGCGCGGACAATCGTATAGGGGATACTAGAGGCCTTGATCAGGTCCTCCTGGGCCATCTTCGCGCGAAAGTACCCACTTGCAAGCAGGCGATCGGTGCCGACAACCGACAGGGCAACGTGATGCCCCACGCCAGCGGTCGCTTCCGAGGCAAGGAGGTTGCGCCCTGCCGTCTCGAAGAACTCCAAAACTGCCTTATCCTCGAACGAAGGCGAGTTCGCCACGTCGACGACGACTTGAGCGCCTGCAAGCGCTTCAGCCAACCCCTCGCCAGTGAGGGTGTTGACGCCCGAAGAAGGTGACGCAGCCACTACCTCATGGCCATGCTGACGAAGGTTGTTCACGAGCTTTGTTCCGATGAGCCCGCTGCCGCCGATAACCACAATCTTCATACCAAATCTCCCAGTTTGTCGCCCGCAAGTCGGGGCCGAGTTTGTGACCGCCGTTAATCGTCGCCACCGAACGCTTTGGGTGAGAGGCGCGGGGTCCACCGCGACCGTCTCAACCCCCTGGTTAGGCATTCAGTCTCCCGTTAGCCGCCTACACACCGGGGCCAACAGGTGGATATTTCTGGAACTCGAATGTTTGCTCAAGCCGTTCCGACAGGTTGACCAAACCCCGATGATTCGAGGCCGGCACTACTGACGCCAACATTGATTGCGTGAATTGCCAGACAACTGCTGCTGTAATCGAGGGCTGATTGTGAGGGGCCGAGAACACACCCGGCCTGAGTTGAACCTCGTGCTCTAACGCAGCATATGCCGCTAACAACTGGCCAGTCACGCGCCCCATCCAAGGCTCGTACTGCGCCTCTTTTGGTCGTAGATTCCGCTCATAGACGATTTGGATGCTCTTTTCACAAGCTGCCAACGCCAGACTTACTGCGCGGAATTCGTGCTGAAGTTCTAGAGGGTCTGAGGACCACAGAGACCGGCCTTGCGCTGCTGTGGCCTCAACGAATTGAAGGATCAACGATGAGTCCATGAGGATTTCACCGTCTTCGCAGACAAGCGTTGGCGCTTTTACCACCGGATTTATGCTCTGGAACCTCTCAAATGTACTGAATACCGAAACCGCTTCATGCTTGAACGGCACACCGAGAATTTCCAAAGAGATTGCGACTCTTCTGACATATGGCGAGTCGAGCATTCCGATTAGTCGCATACGTCCTTTCTTAGGCGGCTAACGACAGCTATCACCGGGTAGCAACTGCTCAACCGACCGGCATCCGCTGGTTGCATGTCGGTGGAACATTCTCATTCAACGGACACGGCTCTCCAGGTCGTTGACAAGGCTCGTCCGAAGAACGCTCCCCGCTTGCTGCAATGTCGCGAAGCGCTGTCGTTTATCTAGCTTGTTCCAATCCGAAGCGACGTCATTAATTCCTTTTCTCCACTCCTTTGCAAGGTTAGGCAGCGCTCGTTCGAATCGAGTTCTCCCGAAACACAAGGAATTCGATCCCTTCAATGACGGGGCCGGGCACGTGCTCGTGAGCAACAGCCATCTCGATTGAGGCCTGTCCTTCCCGAAACTCCGCGTCAGAAATGAGTGCAAGAGCGGTATCAGCACGCAACCGGGTTCGCTCGGCGAACGCACCAAGACTCGCGGAGGTCGTCTGCTGGACGCGCCGATGCTCGGCCAACACAAACCCATTGGCTTCAAAGACAACGACTGTCTGCTGAATGGTCGGGAGTTGCTGGCAGATCTGTCTGGTCGCCGGCCAGAAGCGAAACAACGTCGGAAACCCGTCGAGTTGATCGCCAAAGGTTCCTCTGACGAGAACGTGGCCGCCAGCCGACACAACCCGCTGAAGCTCGCGCGCGCAGGCCTGATGGTCGCGAATGTGATGCCACACATGGGACAACCAGGCGAGATCACAACTTTGGTCTCGCAACGGGATGGCCTCGCCAGAACCCGCCGCGAACGCAAGATTCTTCACCTTGGCCTCACGGTCTGCTACTGCGAGCATGGCTGTCGAGGGCTCTATGCCCACGACCTGCGCCTCGAACGCTCGGGCAAACAGCCATGAAAACCGACCGGTGCCCGCACCAAGATCGAGAATCTTGGTATTTGTCCTCCGGTCAACGAACGGCGCAACAACCGCAGCCCAAGTGCTGGCAGCCTCTGAGGAAAGTGCCCGCCCAGACTGATAGCTCGCCGACATTCGACCGTTGTAGTCGATTACGCCTGGAGAGAATTGTCTCGTTGGTGGCATCGTTCGTGAGGCTGCCTAACGCAACGCGCACCGGCGGCAATGGAGCGCAGCGGAATTGCCGTCCGGTGATGCGCCTTGTTAGGCGATTGGTGGAAGTACGTCTTGAAACAGTATGCCAAGCAATTGGCCACCTTCTGGCCGACTCCAATCCTGAGCGAGTTCGGCCATGAGCGTGTTTGTTGCGGTAAGCACTACTCCCTCGCGTTCCATGCGCCGCCG
>JAMQPH010000897.1 GCA_023717605.1 Pyrinomonadaceae bacterium | reverse complement strand
GAAGGCGGTGCCAGGGGCAAAATCGATAAATCTGAAGGTACCGTTCAATACAACACTCTTAAAATAGTCGCACAAATATAGTGCGTACATCCTATCTCTATCGCACGCACTGCAGAACGGACACGTGTAGTTCTTGACGTTACACATCTCAGCCTCTTCAGCGGTGTACTTGAAACCGTACTTCCTCGCAGTTTCAAAAAAGTAGGGATCAATTGGTTCAAAACTACGGACACGAGAGCCGCACACCGAACAGCGATATCGCCCTGAAACTGAAAGGGCCTTTAACTTAAGTCTTTTCAAACGAAGTTTGACCGTGGCGGGTAGGTTCACCCCGGAATTAAGCGCACTCAACAGCGTCAACCTGAGCGGCGGCGGCAACCTCCTGAAACCCAACCTTAAGACCGAGTAAGCCGTGCCTCTCTTACTATTCTTCTCCATACATAAATCCGGTACTGCTTAAGTTCCCACCCTCGACCAACTCCGTCTGCCAAGTAAAATTAGGCCTCACGGCGCCGATCCATTTACCGAACCATCCGTCCCGCTCCAAACTGTCTTCGACGTCGAAGACCAGGATGTCTTCTAGATGGAAGAGAACGATGCTTCGATCCTTAATGATATATAAATGGACGCGGTGCGTCCCATCGTTAAGTAGCTCGCCGGGGATATAGAAGGCGCTGCGAAACAGGCCTGCTGGGAATGGCCGGCCATGCCACACCGGCTCGTTGCCCGAGCCCGTGTTGAAGATCGGATAACCTTCCTCAGTACTCACTACGACGCTCAAGTTCAAGAACGCGCCTGGCACAAGGTTCCAATACTCGAACTCGATCACTACCGGCGTTCTAATGTTGATTGCATCCATGGGAGTACCACCAGCGGGGTGGACACACGCGCGCCTGATGCGGGCCTCGTGGTTGCCGGGAGCGCTTTCGATATCTTCCCACGTCTGTTCGGCACGGACCGAGAGCGAAGTTCGCAGGTACATTGAGATAATTTCGCGAGGTTCACCATCCGCCGAAATCTTCCCCTGGTTGAGCCAGATAACGCGACTGCAAAGATTTTGTACTGCAACCATGTTGTGGCTGACGAAGAGGACGGTGCGCCCCGTTTGGGCGACCTCTCCCATTTTCCCCAGACATTTTTTTTGGAACGCAACGTCACCGACCGCCAATACCTCATCAATAATTAAGATCTCGGGTTCCAGGTGTGCGGCTACGGCGAAGGCCAAGCGCATGTACATGCCACTCGAGTAGTATTTGACCGCAGTATCGATGAATTTTTCAATTTCAGCAAACTCCACTATCTCGTCAAACCTTCTCTTAATGTACTCGCGTCTCATTCCGAGGATTGCTCCGTTGAGAAATACGTTCTCTCGTCCGGTCAGCTCCGGATGGAATCCCGTCCCCACTTCGAGCAAACTGCCGACCCGACCGTAGAGATCTACCCGTCCCGAAGTAGGCTCGACGATGCGCGAGAGAATTTTGAGCAGGGTTGATTTGCCGGCGCCGTTGGTGCCGATGAGTCCCAGCACTTCGCCCGGCTGCACGGCGAAATCGATCCCGCTAAGCGCCCACATGGTCGGCGCACTTAAGCGCGACCGCAGTTTGCCAAGCGGGTTTCGGAACGCGTCGGCCAGGGAGTCACGCAGAGTTTGGTACGGGTCGCGCGCGCCGATGCGGTACTTCTTTGAAATATTCTCGACTGTGATGATTGACTTCATCCGCCTCAGACTATGTCTGCGAAACTCCTCTCAACGCGACGGAAAGCGTATGCTGAAAAGAACAGCAAGGCGAACGTAAAGATGACCGAGAAAGCGATGGTGAGACCGTTGATCGGACCACCGAAAAGCGCGGCGCGAAACCCGTCGAGAATACCAACGAGTGGGTTAAGTGCGTAAACCCAGCCCCACGCGCCGAGCCTCTCGAAAACGAGCCGGGACGGGTAAAGCACTGGAGAGACGTACATCCAGAGTTGGATGACCACAGGAAGCAGGATAGAAACATCCCGGTACTTGACGTTCAGGGCAGCAAGCAGCAGGCCGGAGCCCAGAGCAACCAGGGTCGTTAGCGCGACGAACACAGGCAGCATGAGAATGTTCCATGTGGGACTGACGCGGTAGAAGGCGAGCATTCCACCCAGAATTACGAATCCGATGGCGAAATCGAGGAACCTTCCGGCCACGGCAGCGGTCGGTATAAGCATGCGCGGAAAGTAGATTTTAGTAATCAGCTGTGCGTTGCCGGTGACGCTGCTGCTGCTAGCTGTAACGGCGGTAGAAAAAAAAGTCCAGGGCAGTAGTCCCGCATAGACAAAGAGCGGATAAGGCGCGCCGTCCGATGGAACCCGCACGAGTATGCTCAAGAAGACGGTAAAAATCAGCGTCATCATCAATGGCTGAAGGGCGACCCACATGACGCCCAGAACAGTTTGTTTGTAACGCACCTTCACATCGCGCGATATTAAGAAATAGAGTAACTCGCGGTATGCCCAGAGGTCGCGCAGGTTCAGTGCGCTCCACGAACTACTCGGTTGAATCGTTACGAGAGGCTTGTCTGGTAGTGTGTTTATCAAAGTGGCTGGCAATAACTCGGTAGTGTTAGAAGTGGTGGTGGCGGTTAGGTCTGGAATCCGGGGGACATCGCTGGTTGTAACGTCCAATTGGCTGCTCTGACGTCGATCGACGCAAATCGATCTACCAGACGATACACCTTGTTCCTGACATAGCAGAAGCTGATTGTGCAAGAAGGTAGTCTAATGGTATGCATTCTTGACTGTCAATTATGACCCACATCGCCGGTAGTCGCGCAATCAACGCTGGGTCCGTGCGTCTTGGCGGTGAAACCATCTTCGGAAACAGCAAAGAAAGGCAGAAAGGGATGCTGAGCTCAACGAATTCTACTTAAGGGTTCTCGTCCCGGTGAAGGTTCCTATGATCGTATGGAATTTATAAGGGCTTTCCTCTTCGTCGACACTGGTGACAAAGATCAATCTCCCGGAGATTGCGTTCATGGAGCTGAATTTTCCTTTGAAGAGTATCGTGCCCATCTCCCGACAGCAGGTGCCTATTGGCAATTCTGCCTCGCCGGAAAAGCTTACGCGGTCATTTGTTAACTGTGACCACGTGCCTGGCAGCGGATTAGGCGTTGGGCTATCTTGTACGCCAGTATCCAGAAGTAGAAAGAGGCCGTACCCCTTAGCCTTCGCATCGAATATTAAGTTCTTCTCTACGCCAGAGATGATGAACTTTACGCGCCATTGTCCATCGAGCTTTGTAGCCAACGTGGGCGGCGCGCTTGTTTGGGAAAGACCCGGGAGAACAGACCCTTGGACAATAAGTATTGACATCAGGATTAGGGCAGTGAATGAAAACCTCATTTGTCCCTCCATTTCTCGATCTCCATCCAAATAGCTTTAGCAGAGTCCCCCGCCCGGAGAAACGACAAGGCGGCAGTCCTTTCAGACTAGCCGCCTCATCTCGGGCAATCTCGCGCCCCTGCATCGTTCTAAAGAGCAAACGTTAGCAACAGAGAGATGTTAACTACCCGGTCCTACGTTGGTGCAGCCCACACAACCGTCAACACCGTTGCCGAAAATCGAGTTGTTCGAGAACGTGCTAACGACGCCACCGGTGCTAATCAACGCGCCGCTACCGACATTACGGTCGATTTGGTTTTGCGAAACCGTGGCTCCAGAAATTCCGAGATTTCCGGCCTTGCCGGACTGAACTCCATTGGCGCCATTCATTGAGATCTGACTTGACCAAATGAAGGCATTTACAAAGTTAGTGCCCGCAGCGTCAGAAAAAACGCCATTAACAGTGTTGTTGGAAAACACGCAGTTGCGGGCTGTCACTCTTGAGCCGGACCTTGCGTGCAGGCCATTTGCGTTGCCCGTCAAATGGACATTGTCGAGGGTGGTCTTGATCGACAGAGACCCTGAGCTCGTCACCGTTGAGATTCCGTCACCCACGTTGTCCCTGATGACAGAGTTTTTAACGTTGAGGGCCATGTCACTGGACTCATTAACCAGAATGCCCTCGTTTGCAAATCTGAAGATCACGCAGTCCTCGATGTTCACGGTCTTAGCCTGCAGGATGTTCATGCCTCGAATGCCGTTGCACGCGCCGTTTATTGTCAGCCCTCTGAGTGTGATTACGTCGGTTGCGGTAGCGTTGATGATGACGCCTGTGGTCAGAGAGGCCAGAATACCGGCCAAGGTTCCAGTGCCGTCAATAGTAATCGACTTGGTGATAGTGACGGCGCCGAAGCCACCCGGATCCAACGCATCAATCTCACCGCAATTCGCGGTCTTGGAAATCGCACCGGCAAAAGTCTTGCAGGGTGCCGTACGGCTGCACGGGTTGGCGTCGTCACCAACGCCAGACACCCAGGTGCGGGTCGCCTGCGCGTGAGCAACGGAGGCAAAAGCGACCATGAAGATAGCGATTGCCAGTAGTTTGATAGTGAACCGAAACTTGTTCATTTGGAGTCTCCTTTTTTTGAAGTAGGGGGATGGCCGCCAGTAGAACACGGATCAGTTCCGGCCACTGCTGCGCCGAGTTTTCCCAGTGTTGAAGAGAGATAAGTTCTCATAAAAACCTTTGCTCAAGTCCTATTGCAAACTTGCTTTACTTTTAGAACGTCTTGGTCCAAGTGCCGAAGGGCTTGAACGGATTATCATTTTGGTTCCGGTGTACGAAGACATCAATAGTCTTCTTTGGTCCCGGGCCAGCAGCAGTGGCAAGAACGAAACCGTCGCGCAGGAAGTAAGTGTTGCTCGAACCGTTAACAGTCGCAGTGAAACGACTGTTAGCCGCAGCATCGTTATACCACAGCCTCGCGGTACCGCTAACGTGAGAGCTATCGGCCGCGACGCGCACCGACAATCGGATGCTTAGCCTGTTTGTCGGACAGAAGCTTGCCGGTCCCGACAAGGCCTGGCTGATCGCACGCTGGATAGCGTTGTTAAAGCCGCTGCCGCCACCCGCTACGCCGTTAACTTGTCCCGAGCCAACCACGAAGTCAGGAGTTGCAGGTTGCCCATCATCATTGCGCAGGATCTCAACCAACAGATCGAACTTTGTGCCCACGTCGTCGCTGTTCTTTAAGCCAACCCAAATGTCGGCCGTCCCTAACTCCGTCAGTTGTGGCGCGTTAACCGTGAAAGTCGTGGTGCACGTGCTGCTGTTATTCCAAATATCTCTAGCCGTAATGGTGACGACGGTCTCGCCGGCGTCCACCAGGGTTCCCGCTGCCGGACTTTGGGTGATCGTCACCGCGCCGCCGCAACTATCACTCGCCTGGACGTCACCGGTGAAATCCGGAACTGGCGCCGTACAATCGGTATTGGCGTCAGCGGACCGCGAGGCCGGACAAGTATTGATCATGGGGCCTGTCGTATCCACGACGTTCACGGTTCGCACCTTCGTGGCGCTATGGTTGCCGTCGTCGCTGGCTGAGTAGGTGATCGTGTACGTTCCAGGAGTGTTTTCATTGACCGTGCCAGTGGATGTGACGGGGACGCTGCCCTCGCAGGCATCCTGAGCGGTTGCACCGGGATCCGTGAACGGCGTGTGACACTCGTGCAGCAGTGGGCTTGCACCGATGAGCGTAATGACGGGAGCAGTGGTGTCTTGCACTGTTACCGTGCGTACCGCCTGAGCGGTTTGAAGTGGATCGCATTGACCAGGTGTAGCCTCCACACAGGCGGTATAGGTAATGGTGTAGGTTCCCGGTGCTTGTGAATTGACCGTGCCGGACGTTGTAACCGGGACGGAACCCCCACAACCCGCGATTGCCGTTGCGCCTGGATCCGTGAATGCAGCGCCGCACTCAATTGTCATTTGTGGAGCACCGTTGATGGTGATAGTCGGCGGCGCAGTTCCGCCGCCCGCTTCAACAATCACGGTTCGGGTGGCAGTTGCCGTGTGATTCAGACTGTCCGAGGCCGTATAGGTGATGGTGTATGTTCCGGGAGTGCTCATTTCAACTGCGCCCGAACTTGTAACCATTCTAAGACCTTCGCAAGCATCAAGGGCGGAAGCCCCCGGATCTACGAAAGCGGTTCCGCAGCTAACCGTCATCGGGTTCGGTTCCACCACCGTGATCACCGGCGCCTGAGTGTCCGAGACGTTGACCGTGCGAGTAGTTGAAACGGTGCTCTGACCTTCAGTTGCGATGTAAGTCAGCATGTAGCTACCAGGCGTGTGATTATCTACCTCGCCTGAAATCGTGACCGGGACAGGATCACCGTTGCAATTAACCGCCGTGGCGCCCGGATCATTGAAATCGGTGCCGCATTCCAGCGCGAATGGATTCGCGCCGTTGAGTGAGATCGAAAGTGTACCGGGACCCTCAACGGTCACGGTTCGTGTAGTAGTGCTCGTGTGATTCTGGCTGTCTGAAGCCGTATAGGTGATGGTGTAGACGCCCGGAGTATTTGTGTCCACCGTGCCGGAGCTGTTAACCGGCTTGGCACCCTCGCAGGCATCATTGGCCGAAGCACCCGGATCGACGAAAGTCTGCGCGCATCTAACTGTCATCGGGTTCTGCCCGGCAAGCGTGATCACCGGCGCCTCAGCATCAAAGACAATAACCGTGCGCGTAGTTGAGACGGAGTTCTGACCTTCGGTAGCCGTATAGGCAACTTCGTAGTTTCCTACAGCAGGTGCGTCCGGGTTAAAGCCAGATGGGTAAGTCACGGTTACCGGCACGCTCTGACTTGTGCCGTTGACAGCCGAGGCCCCTGGATCGGTAAAAGCGTTGCCGCATTCCACCGTCATTGAATTCGCACCATTGAGCAAGATTGAAAGCGCACCCGGATCATTAACCACAACCTGGAAGCTGACTGCGGGGCCGGCTTGGGCGACACAAATAACGGTAGTTGTTCCAGCCCCGAAAAAAGAGCCCGATGCTGGATTGCAACTAATGGGCGAAGTCTGACCTTCAGGGGGCTGACCGCAGTCGCCCGTCGAAGTTGGGGTCGCATAGTTTACGACAGCGCCTGCCTGCCCGGCAGCGTCGACAGTGATGTTAGCGGGGGAAGACAAGTGGCAGGGTGTTAACCCAACTTTCAGCTCTGCAGTAGAACTGTTGTTGGAAGTTTTTGGGTCGTTAGTCGTGCTTGATACGGAAGCGGTGTTCGAAATTACAGTGCCGCTTGCAACTGCGCCGATTTCATAGATGCCTATGAAAGTGGCTGATTCGCCGCGAGCTAAACGACCGACTGTACAGACGGTGCTGCCGTTGGTATCGCCAGCCATCGGACTGGTGCAGGTGAAGAGTGGCCCGGAAAGCTGGCCAAACGATACAAATGTGGTGTTCGCCGGGATCGTATCTGACACCTCAGTTGCAGCGGCGTCGGGTCCGGGATTGCTGACTTGAACCGTGAAGATGGCTTGACCACCCGAAGTTACACTGCCCGAGATCGAACTGGTGGAAATCGAAAGGTCAGCCTGTGGGTTTGCCGCGTCGATCACCGTGAAGGAAGCTATCTTTTGCACCGAGCCGCCAAACGGTTCGAAGAGAATCACTCGCCAGTCTCCCAAGCTTGAAGCTGATGTAAGCGTGAAAGTACTAGTACCCGATTCCACAGGGACACTCTGAACCGCGACGAAATTAGCGTTGGACCAAATGATCGACCAACCGAATTGCGCCCCGGTGACCTTTGCGCAAACCGTTTTGTTGGTATCCTGGAGATTGAAAACCGTCTTTGGGGTTGAACAGTCACTTGCGTAAGTGGAAACGGTTATGGGTGGAGGGCTCTGAGGAAGGTTGAATAAGGACGAATAATTTCCAACTCCTACTGATGCCACACTGCTAAGCCCGGCAGCGGCCACCGGTGCTGTAATTTCATCGCGCGCATCAGCGGCGCGGTGGCTTGTTGAAGATTTTCCGGAGGTGAAGGCAGCGGAACTCCAATAAAAACTACTGGCCAGCAAGCCGGTCAAAATCAAGATGGCGCCAAGACGCAGGAACATACCAGCGGAAGGCATTTCGAGCATACGAGCACCAGTATTTAGGGCTGATTTCAATTTTGGTCGCAGGTTTTTCGGTCTCATTAGAGGACTCCTCGTGTTAATCAAGCGCAGGCGCTTCGTCTGTGGCTGGAATGAGTTGCAGAGGATAATGACAATAATGGAATGATGTCGAAAGGCAAGGCGCGACTAGATCGGAGAGGCGAAGTTCCAAACAAACGTGCGAGCGACACGAGCAACAAATGGGGGAGTACTTTCAAATGGGGGTCTCTCTACTTAACTGTTTAAGCTCTGGTCCTTCGCGAGCTTTTAACTTGCCGGATCGCTTCGTGGCGTCGAAAATGCGCCAAAAATGAAAGCGATTAGTTAAATGAAATTCGAGAGCAGGGTGTCCCTCAGTCGGTTGAGTTTCACAGGCTTGCAGAAGTCGTTAGGTTGCGGTATCAACTCTGAAATCGCGGGTCAAAGCTTCGTTCGGCCTCTCTGAAAGTTTAGGAGGAAACATCCACTAAATTCTCTGACAGCCAAAGTCACGGCCACTCCGCAAAATCGAGGACGCTCTAAATAGACTGTTTCCTATGATAAGTCAACAAAAATATGCAAGGGTTCTTGCCATCAGTTTCTTGGTCCGTGCGCCCGCTTTGAGAATTGGCGCTTTCTCTTTACCATGAGAAGTCATTTTGGAACAGCATAAGGTGAATAATTGACAAAAAACACGCATGAAATCTTTGTTACTGGCGGCGCCGGTTTTATTGGCTCGGCGTTTGCCCGCCTCTTGTTAGATGAAACTACCGACTGCAAAATTACAAACTTCGATGCTCTAACCTACGCCGGAAATATGGACAACCTTGAGGGCGTGGACCAGGCACGTCATCGTTTTGTCCGCGGCAATATTACAGACTCAGAAGCCGTGCTCGCGGCCCTCGAAGAAGGCACGCACGCCATCGTTAACTTTGCCGCTGAATCGCATGTGGATCGCAGTATTGCGAACGCGGCAGAGTTTCTAAGTACTAATATCATCGGAACGCAGGTACTGCTCGATGCCGCTCGTACGCGCGGTGTGAAACGATTCATTCAAATATCAACGGATGAAGTGATGGGGAGTTCGCCGGAGAATGAAGACGCCTATTTCACCGAAGAGTCGCCTTTCACCCCAAACAGCCCATATGCGGCTTCCAAGGCGGCAGCCGAACATCTGGTCCGCGCAGCGCATCACACATTCGGTCTCGACACGGTGATCACCCGCTGTGGCAATAACTATGGTCCGCGCCAGTTTCCCGAGAAATTTCTTCCTCTAATACTATCCAATACAATGAATGACGAGCCGATTCCTGTTTACGGAGATGGCTGCAACGTACGAGATTGGATCTACGTTGAGGACCACTGCCGGGC
>JAMQPH010000870.1 GCA_023717605.1 Pyrinomonadaceae bacterium | reverse complement strand
GGCAAGCGCGTGGTGAGAGTCAACGATGTGCAAATAATTCAGGCGGCCGGGGGGTGGCGAGTTACGGGAGCAGACGTAAGCTTGCAAGGCCTTTGGAGACGACTTGCGCCAGCCGGATTAATGGGCACGCGAAAGCCTGTGGAAGTCATCGATTGGTCTAACGTCGGGTACCTCGCTACCGATGAAGCTACGGTTAGGCTGAAGTCCTCAAGCGATAAGCTTGCGCGTTTGCATCCGGTGGAGATCGCACGGCTGGCAGAGGCGCTTTCGTATCACCATGGCTCGGAAGTGGTTGAATCGCTCGACGATGAAACTGCTGCTGAAACGCTCGAGGAGATGCCGGCCGAACGGCAGGCTCGGATTCTCGGAGACATGGACGAGGAGCGCGCGGCCGATATTCTCGAATGGATGTCGCCTGATGAAGCGGCCGACGTGCTCGGGGATTTACCGGAAGGTAAGGCCGAAGAGCTACTCGGCCTGATGGAGGATGAAGAACAGGCTGAGGTTGCCGAGCTTCTACCTTATGAAGACGATACTGCGGGCGGTCTGATGACTACAGAGTTTGTTACGCTGCCGCGTGAGTTGACCGTCGGTGATGCACTCGCCCGGCTACGTGAGATGGCGGAAACGCCAAACATGATCTACTACCTTTATGTGGTCGAAGGTGAAGGTTCGTGGCAACTCTCCGGGGTGATCGCCCTCAGGAGTTTGATCCGCGCTGATCCTGCAGTTCCACTTGATGAAGTGATGCGCAGTGAGTTTCAGAAAGCGCATCCGGACGAACCGGCTAAAGAAGTAGCTCTACGGATAGCCGAGTACAATCTGCTCGCGTTGCCGGTGGTGGATAAGTCTGGAGATATCCTGGGGATCATCACCGTTGACGACGCGATGGAAATACTCTTGCCCAAAGACTGGCGGCAGAGACTACCGAGACTGTTCGGTTAGGAATCTGTAGACTCGAATAACTATGAACGACGGAGAACCTCCAAGTGGCGGAAAAGGGCACTCTGCAGGCTGCGGGCCGACGCTTGTTGCGGCGTGGCGGTCGCGGTGCACGCGTCGTGGCGCGACGCAAGAGGTTACTCGGATACCTGGCTATTCTGGGCCCGGGAATGATCACTGCCAATGCCGGCAATGATGCCGGGGGTATCGCCACTTTTGCTTCCGTCGGAGCCGAACACGGTTATCGTCTACTCTGGATTCTCATTCCCATCACAATCAGCCTGGGGTTAGTTCAGGAGATGTGTGCGCGCATGGGCGCCGTCACTGGAAAGGGTCTCGCGGACCTGGTTCGAGAGCGCTTCGGCGTTAGATGGACTGCGTTAGTAATGCTCGCCCTCTTAATCGCCAACGGTGGAGTTACCGTGTCCGAGTTTGTCGGGATCGCCGCGGCCACGGAACTGTTTGGTATTCCACGGTTCATCTCAGTGCCAATTGCGGCAATCGGTATTTGGTGGCTGATTGTTAAGGGTTCATACAAGCATGTTGAGCGTGTGTTTCTGTTGATGACTTTGGTGTTCCTGGGTTATGTGGCATCGGCATTTCTTGCTGGTCCAGAATGGGGAACGGTCGCAGCTGAGCTGGTGAGGCCCAGTTTCAGTTTAGATCGAGCGTACCTGTTCACCGTGGTGGCCATTGTGGGTACGACGATCTCACCATACATGCAGGTATATGTTCAGTCTTCGGTGGTCGAAAAGGGCGTCACTGCGGAAGAGTATCAGCGGACCAGAATGGACGTCTGGGTGGGAACGGTTTTCGCGATCCTGATCGTCTTCTTCATTGTAGTCTCGACTGCCGCCTCACTTCACAAGCATGGCATACGGATCAATAGCGCCGCCGACGCGGCGCGAGCGCTCAGACCGCTGGCCGGAAACTATGCGGAGGCATTGTTCGGCATTGGCTTATTCGGTGCTTCCATGCTTGCAGCCGGCGTCTTGCCATTGGCAACTGCCTACTCGGTTAGTGAGGCGCTCGGCTTTGAAAAGGGTGTGTCGCGCAGCTTTCGCGAGGCACCCACTTTTATCGGCATCTTCACTTTTCTAGTAGCGGTCGGTGCCGCAATCGCGGTGATTCCCGATCTGCCTCTAATCAGGGTCCTGTTGGTCACTCAAGTAATCAACGGCCTGCTTTTGCCGGTGATTCTGTTTGCGATCCTGCGGCTGATTAATAATCGCGAACTAATGGGTAAGCATGTGAATGGCCGGGTCTACAATTTTGGCGCCTGGCTGACCGCAATCATCGTGACCTCCCTATCACTGCTGCTGGTGCTGGTGACACTCTTCCCAAATCTTTTCCGCTATTGACGTCCGGCTGAATGCTAAGAGCGACGCTCGCCAACTAGCCCAAACGGTGATAAAAGAATAGCCGTAATAGAGCTATCGGTATTCAACTCCCGCAGCCGAACGTTGCATCCACGTGAATCGCTCTCCTTCCAAAAACAAACTTATACTCTTTGTAGTCACGGCAACATTAGCGCTGCTTGGCCTCGCTCTTCTCATTCAATTCAAAGAACGCCTTCGTGACTTCCTGGCGGCCCAGATGGGCGGTCTTGCTTCCAGGGCAGATACAGTAGTTGATGTCTTGTTCCTAGTCCTACTTGGGATTCTTGCTTACCTCCTGGTACGTGCACTCAATAACTTCATCTTCGGGCTGGTGTTTCGATTACGGAAAGGGTTTGAAGCGCCTACGCTGGTCCGTAACATCTTTTCGATCGTTGCATTCACTGCGTTATTTCTACTTATCTTCTCCGCGCTATTCGAGAACGTTGATCTGGGCGCACTATTCACGACCTCGGCAATCTTTGGCGTAATCCTGGGACTTGCCCTGCAAGACACTCTCGGAAACTTTTTTGCCGGAATATCTTTACAGGCTGATCGACCTTTCCAAGTGGGGGACGTGATCACAGTCGGGGCTCAAAAGCACACCGGGGTCGTCGAGGAAATCACCTGGCGCGCTGTAAAGATCAGGACCTTCCAAAACCACGTAATAGAGATCAATAACACAAGTGCGGCCAAGGAGCCTCTTGAGGTTTGCCCGCGTGGCAACCTGAACGCTCGTCTGATTTTCTTCAACACGCTCTACACTGATTCCCCGGCCAAGACCATCCACGTTGTAAGGGAGGCCGTGCGTGAAGCGGACAACGTCTCACCAATGATTACGCCGATTGTGCGCATAAGAAATCTAGGCGACAACGGGGTGGACTACGAGCTCAAGTACTGGTTGGAAGACTACGCGAAGTATAACGACACCGACGCGCTCATTCGCCAGCGAATCTGGTATGCATTCCGGCGCGCTGGGCTCAACTTTGCTTATCCGACCAGGACCCTACATGTTGAGCGAATACGCAAGGGTGGGATTCAAGATGGGGAAGGAGGAAGAATCGTTGAACGGCTTTCAGCCGTTGATATCTTTGCTCCTTTATCTGTCGAAGAAACGTCGATGCTCGCCGAAGCCGCGGTGAGCCACGTTTTTGCTCCCGGCGAAACAGTGATACGGGCAGGTGATCCGGGGTCATCGATGTTCGTTGTCCACAACGGCCGGGTTTGCGTTCAGATTAATGACAACGGGAAACTTCGCACAGTTGCTACTCTTAATGAAGGCGATTTCTTTGGGGAGATGGCACTTTTTACCGGTGAGCCCCGGACCGCCAACGTGGTTGCCCTCGAGGAGACTGAGGTACTAGAGATTGGGCACAAAGCGATGAAGCAGGTCTTTGACACAAATCCGGACCTGGTGGAATCGCTAAGCTACATAATTGTCGAGAGGCGGCAGGGACTAGCTGCTCGGGCAGACACCGTGGACACCGGAACTGAAGGACCCGCCGGGATTCTGTCGGCGATAAAGCGGTTTTTCGGGCTCAAATAACCTCCTTTTTGGAGACTTGACACGGCAAGACTCAATCTTTATTATTGCGACACGCTCAGCAACTAAAATCCCTAAAACTCAAGGTCAAATGAGCGGACGCGGGATTTCGGAGCGGGCGTTTTCAAGACTTTAGAGGGAGGAGAATTCCAAATGAGTATCCTTAGATATGACCCATTCCGCGACTTGCGAAGTCTGCAGGAGGAGGTGAACCGCCTTTTCTCCACTAACCTGACCCGAGGATTCGGCGAAGAAGGGATCGGCAGAGGGGCCTGGAACCCTAGTGTCGATATCTACGAGAACAAGGATCAAATTGTGCTCGAAGCGGAACTGCCGGGTATGAACAGAGATGATTTCGAACTCACGGTCGAAAACAACGTCATAACTCTTCGCGGCGAGCGTCAGTTTGAGAAGAAGGACGAAAGTGACAACTACCATCGCGTGGAGAGATCTTATGGCTCATTCACTCGTTCCTTCACCCTGCCGCAGACTGTTTCCACGGAGGGAGCAACTGCCGAATATCGCAACGGAGTGTTACGAGTGACGTTACCCAAGCGACAGGAGACCAAGGCGCGTCGCATTGAGATTGGTGGCGAAGGAGCCACCGGTGGCAGCAAGACGATCGAAGCAAAAGCGGAGAAACCGGCGTCCGGTGAGAAGTCGAAGGAGATAGCAGGCGGACGTTAGGATTCAGGAACTTGGTAGCAGCGAAGGAGCGGGGTGCTCGACTGAGCTTAAGCCCCGCTCGCGTGTTAAGAGAATTAGAATTAGTCTAGATTTGCATGCGCTTAGATAAATTTACATTGCGAGCCCAGGAAGCGATTCAGGCAGCCATTGAGCTGGCTGAGCGCAACCAGAATCAACAGGTCGAGCCTGAGCATTTGCTGGCGGCGATGCTTGACCAACCTGAAGGCATCGTGCGTCCGCTCCTGGGAAAGTTGGCCGTTAACGTTCCGGTTGTGCTCAACGACATGCAGGCTGCTATCGCTCGCTTCCCTCGCGTCCAGGGAGGACAGCAGTATTTCAGCCCCAGACTGAGTCAAGTGTTCACTGCCGCGCAAAAGCAAGCGGAGGACATGAAGGACGAGTTTGTTTCCACCGAGCATCTGCTTCTTTCCATCACAGACGAAAAGGATAGTGAGTCGGGAAAGGTACTGCGCCAGCATGGTGTCAAGCGTGATGACCTGGTGAAAGTCATCGAGCAAACCCGCGGCGGTTCACGAATTACGGACCAGAACGCTGAGGCGAATTACCAGGCGCTTTCCAAGTATGCCCGCGACCTTACGGACCTGGCCCGTAAGGGAAAGCTCGATCCTGTTATTGGCCGCGATGACGAGATTCGGCGGACTATCCAGGTCCTTTCGCGACGCACGAAAAACAATCCAGTTCTAATTGGCGAGCCAGGCGTAGGCAAAACTGCAATCGTCGAAGGCTTGGCCCAGAGAATCGTTTCGGGGGATGTTCCCGAGACCCTTCGTAACAAACGCCTGGTGGGCCTTGATCTTGGTTCAATGCTTGCCGGAGCCAAGTATCGGGGCGAGTTTGAGGATCGTTTGAAGGCAGTCCTCAAAGAAATCGAAAGCGCCCAGGGTCATATAATCCTATTCATCGATGAGCTTCATACGTTGGTCGGAGCCGGCGCTGCTGAAGGTGCAATCGACGCCTCCAATATGCTGAAGCCCGCACTAGCCCGGGGCGAGCTGCGCTGTGTTGGTGCCACCACGCTGAACGAATACAAGAAATACATCGAGAAGGACGCCGCTCTGGAGCGCCGGTTTCAGCAGATCTATGTCGGCGAGCCTAATGTAGAAGACACGATTGCCATTTTGCGCGGCCTGAAAGAACGCTACGAAGTGCACCACGGTGTGCGCATAAAAGACTCGGCAATCGTAGCCGCGGCGACGCTTTCAAATCGGTATATCACCGATCGCTTTCTTCCCGACAAAGCAATCGACCTGATTGACGAAGCTGCTTCGCGGCTGCGCATCGAGATCGATTCGCTTCCTCAGGAGATTGATCAGCTTGAACGGGAAACGATTCAGCTTGAAATCGAGCGGCAAGCCCTGCAGCGCGAAGAGGATGAAAAATCCAAGGCGCGGCTGAAAGAGATTGAACAGCGTATTGCTGATCTCAGAGAGACATCCTCCGGCATGAAGGCCAAGTGGCAGTCGGAAAAAGAGGCGATTGAGCGTATGCGCGCCGCTAAAGCGGAGTTGGAGCAATTGAGGCTTCAGCTCGACCAGGCGCGCAATGCGGGCGACCTGGGCCGGGCTTCTGAACTCCAGTACGGAAAAATTCCGGAGCTCGAGCAGCGGCTGGCAGCGGAGCAAGAGAAGCTCGCGAAGTTTCAAAGCGACGGTGTAATGCTCAAAGAGGAAGTCGACGAGGAGGATGTGGCCGAAGTCGTGGCCAAGTGGACGGGAATACCTGTTTCGAAGATGCTCGAAGGCGAGATGCAGAAACTGGTTACCATGGAAGAGCGTCTCCGCCAGCGAGTGATCGGCCAGGACGAGGCACTGACCGCGGTAGCTAATGCTGTGCGCCGGGCGCGAGCCGGTTTACAGGATCCGAATCGCCCTGTCGGTTCATTTATTTTTCTTGGTCCCACCGGGGTTGGCAAAACTGAAACGGCACGCGCTCTGGCAGAGTTTCTCTTTGACGACGAGCGCTCGATGACTCGTCTGGACATGTCTGAATATATGGAGAAGCACGCGGTGGCTCGAATGATTGGGGCGCCGCCCGGGTATGTGGGCTACGAAGAAGGTGGGCAGCTTACCGAGGCTGTGCGCCGCCGGCCCTATTCAGTTGTCCTGTTTGATGAGATAGAAAAGGCTCATCAGGATGTTTTTAATGTGCTGCTGCAAATCCTCGATGATGGCCGTCTGACTGATTCCAAAGGCCGCACGGTGGATTTCAAGAACACCGTATTGATCATGACTTCGAATCTGGGGTCGCGCGAGATCCAAGCGGCCGAAGGTGATGAGAAGCAGGTGCGCGAAGCAGTGCTCGAGGAGCTGCGGTTGAATTTCAAACCGGAGTTTCTAAATCGGATTGACGATATTGTGATCTTCCGTCAGCTCTCACAGAAGGAGATTGCTCAGATAATAGATGTCCAGCTCGACCGGCTGCTTCAGATGCTTAAGGACAGGAACATCACAATCTCTCTGGACGAATCGGCGCGAGGACTCCTCGCGCGCGAAGGCTATGATCCGGCTTATGGAGCGCGACCATTGAAGCGAGCAATTCAGACCCTGATTCAGAATCCGCTGGCGGTGAAGATCCTGCGCGGGGAGATCCTCCCGGGGCAGGTAGTGAGAGTTTCAGCCGAGGGCGACAACATGATTTTCAGTACCGGGGTTGCGGCAGTGGCGTAAAAGGGGGAAATAAACGTGTCGAAGCAATGGAATCCCTTGCAGGACTTGATGCTCTTGCAGGATCGGATGAATCGGCTGTTTGAAGACGCGACGGTGCGGCGCACGCCGGTTGACGCCCAGGTGAGTGACGATATCGAAGCTGCGGAGTGGTACCCTATGGCTGACGTTTACGACCGCGATGGGGAATACTTGATCTACGTGGATTTGCCCGGTATCGACCGTTCGGCTCTGGAGATTACCATTGATGATAACCGGTTAACCATCAAGGGAACGCGGGCCGCTGCTGAGACCTCGAAAGCGCGAACAGAACGACCCACCGGCCGCTTTTTGCGAACATTCAGCGTTCCCGGCTCGGTCGATCAGCAAAGCATTCAAGCTACGTACAAGGATGGTGTGCTGGAAGTCCGCCTCCCGAAACGGAAGGAAGAAGTTTCGAAGCGCATTGAGATCAAAGTATCTTGACCCGGGACTCAGCACACACAAGGTGGGACGTTGGGAGGGGAGCAAACTAGATCATGGATTTTTATAAACCAAGGAATCGAAATTCCGAGAGAGACGAGAATGCGGTTAGCGAGATTCGGGTAACCGATCGCCGTCGCCGCTTCCTGGATGAAGATGCGGACTCCGGAGCCGGCGCAACTGCGGACAGCCCAAATCTAAAACCCAGCTATGTCGCGGAGCTTGAGGCGCGGACGGAAGCTGCCGAGAAGTTGACGCAGGAAGTGCAGTCGCGTTTTGAGCAGCTGCGTTCTCAACTCCAACGAGAGACGGATGAAACTCGACAGCGCTTGAACCGAGCAGCGGATGAACGTGCGGAGCGGGGAAAGACGGATTTTATTGCTGGTTTGCTTCCGGTGCTGGATAACCTGCAACGAGCAACCGAAGCTGCCGAGTCGGGCAGTACGCCGGAACAGATTGGTGAGGGTGTGCGCCGGACCGCGGCGAGTTTTGAAAACGCGCTTGCCGCTGCCGGTGTTGAACCCCTCAAGTCCGTGGGGCAGGAATTCGACCCTGAGTTACACGAAGCGGTGGAAACTGTTCCGGTCGAGCCCGAGGACGAAGGCAAAGTCGTGGCGGAATACACCCGTGGCTATCGGATTGGCGATCGCTTGCTGCGCCCTGCGCGCGTAAAGGTCGGACGGGCTTCCAGCAAGCAGCAAAACGCAATTCCCGCGAATTAGTGAATAGTGTCGTTCAAATCAATTGCCGTTGCCATTGCTATTCGCGCTTCTTATTCACACCTATCTTCAGATAGGTGCCAACATGTGAACGGAGATCGGGGAACCGTTTCAACGGTTTTCGGGGCGTGACTGCCAAACCCTTGAAAGGGTTCCATGGTTTACCGACCATTTCAACACCCAGCTAAAGCAGGGTGTGAATGAGAACATTCGCTCAGAGCACTTAGATTCGCTTATCAGTTAGCGAGCAGTTTCGAGTTGTTCGAGGCAAGCGTTTTGAAGGCAAGGTGAGGTGTCGGGCTACTAAAGCCGACGTGCGATTAAGTTATTGATTGCTGAAGGAGAAAAAAATTGGCTGCTAAGGAAATGAAGTTTCACGAAGAGGCCCGCCATGCAATGCTCAAAGGAGTAAACACGCTGGCTAATGCGGTGCGAGTAACACTGGGGCCAAAAGGGCGTAACGTTGTGCTGGGGAAGAAATTTGGTTCGCCGGTGATTACGAAAGATGGCGTTACGGTCGCTCGGGAAATTGATCTCGCAGACCGTTACGAGAACCTGGGCGCGCAAATGGTCCGCGAGGTGGCCGTCAAAACCAATGACACCGCGGGCGATGGCACCACTACTGCGACGGTGCTGGCGCAGGCAATATTTCGTGAGGGCGTGAAGAACGTAACTGCGGGAGCCAACCCAATGTCTCTGCAGCGAGGTGTTCTGCTGGCGACTGAAAAGGTGGTTGCAGAACTCCAACGCATGTCACAGAAGGTGAAAACCAAAGAAGAGCTCACGAACGTAGCTACTGTGTCGGCGAATAACGACCAAGAGATTGGGAAGCTTATCTCTGAAGCCATGGAACAGGTGGGCAAGGATGGCGTCGTGACCGTGGAAGAGTCAAAGACGTTGCAGACAGAGCTCGACATTGTTGAGGGAATGCAGTTCGACCGCGGCTATTTGTCGCCTTATTTCGTGACTAACCAGGATCGCATGGAGGCGGTGCTGGAGGATTCTCTGATCCTGCTGCACGAGAAGAAAATTTCGGCGATGCGGGATCTGCTGCCCTTGCTTGAACAAGCGGCGCGAAGTGCTCGCCCACTTTTGATCATCGCCGAGGACATCGAAGGCGACGCCCTCGCAACGCTGGTAATTAACAAACTGCGCGGAACAATCAAGGTCTGTGCCGTTAAAGCGCCGGCGTTCGGCGATCGGCGCAAGGCCATCCTGGAAGATCTGGCTACTCTTACGGGCGGCCGCGTGGTAACTGAGGAGTTAGGAATAAAACTCGAGAACGTCGAAGTATCCGATCTCGGTTCGGCGAAGCGGGTGATCGTCGACAAAGAGAACACTACGATCGTTGAAGGGGGAGGCGATCCCAAGGCGATTCAGGGTCGAGTGGCGGCAATCAGGCGACAAATTGAGGAGACCACTTCTGATTACGATAGGGAGAAACTGCAGGAGCGGTTGGCAAAGTTAGCCGGGGGAGTCGCGGTAGTCAGAGTGGGAGCGCCGACTGAAACGGCAATGAAAGAGATCAAGACGCGCGTCGAGGACGCTTTGAACGCCACCAGGGCCGCCGCCCAGGAGGGAATCGTAGTGGGCGGTGGAGTGGCACTGCTTCGCGCCGCCAAAGTGCTCGATAAGGTCACCGATGATGACCCCGACGTTCAAACTGGCGTCAGGCTAGTAAAGCGTGCACTCGAAGAACCGCTACGGCGGATTGCCGAAAACGCCGGTGTTGACGGAGCCGTGATTGTCGGGAGAGTCGAGGCTTTGAAAGGTACCAGGGGTTTCAATGCAGCCAGCGGAGAGTTTGAGGATCTAGTCGCGGCTGGAATCATCGATCCCACAAAAGTCGTGCGCACTGCCTTGCAAAATGCTGCGTCAATCGCCGGACTGCTTCTGACGACTGACGCGGCTGTGACAGATGCTCCTGAACCCAAGAAACCGGCTGCGCCGATGCCGGGTGGTGGCGAAGACTACGATTACTGAGAAATATTTTTCCTCGTAAGTGGTCTGTCGTCGAACCAGTTGGCAGGAGATTTGCAAGCAGTTTGCCCGGGTAAATGTTGTTGCATCGAAACGCAACGGCGCATATGCTCACAACATCTAACCCGCGGCTTTACTGGTGGGTTTGAGGGCCCTAGTCAAACTTGCTGACACGAATAATCGTACAAAGGCTGTAGAGGTAGTCAGAAAATGGCAGATTTAGGCGCATACAAAGACAAGTTTGGCGAAAGCGGCCAGCGCATACTCGAGCACGCGATGAGCGAGTCGCGTCAGCGGGATCAGAACTACGTGGCGGTCGAGCATATCTTGCAGGCTCTCATGCATGAGGAACCGGATATGTTCAATTCTACGATGCGTGAGCTATCCCTCGATCCGCTCGTGGTCAAGATTGCTATCGACCAGCGACTTGAGAGTACTCGCCAACAACACGTCGGCAAGGGTTTCCGTATCGCCCCTGACACGACAGACTTATTCAAGCGGGCCATGGAACGGGCGCGTACGCAGGGTCGCAAAACCATCGAAGCCACCGATATTTTTGAAGCGCTCACCAACTACGACAGTCTGTTCCTGGACGTGCTCAGAAACATGGGAGCAAATACCGAGGCCGTCGCGGAAAATGTGCGCGCGCAGGTGCAAAAACGGGAACAGGAAGAGGAGCAGTATCGAAAGAAGTTTGAACTCCCGCCTTATCTCAAGCATTTCGGTGTTTCCCTGAATCGACTGGCGCGAGCTGACAAGATTCCGCCCACCATCGGTCGGGAAAAAGAGATCCAGCAAATTGTCGAAATCCTTTGCCATCGTGAGCGGGCCAATTCACCCATGCTCGTGGGTGAGCCGGGCGTTGGTAAGACAGCGGTGATCGAAGGTCTGGCGCGGACCATTGAGCTGGAACCGGAGAAGGTACCAGCTCGCCTGCGTGGTGCGCATGTGGTGCAGCTGCAGATGGGCGGCCTCGTTGCCGGCACGATGCTGCGTGGCATGTTCGAAGAACGAATCAAGGGCATCATTGATGAGGCAAAAGAGCACTCCAATCTAATTCTCTTCATTGACGAAGCCCACACCATCATTGGGGCGGGCGCGGCTTTGGGCACTTCATCCGATGCGGCCAACATGTTTAAGTCGGCTCTTGCGCGCGGGGACATGCGCATTATCGGGGCAACCACCCTCTCAGAGTACAAAGAATACATTGCCGAAGATGAGGCCCTGGCGCGCCGCTTCCGGCTGGTGAAAGTGGTCGAACCGTCGATCACCGAAACGCGTGAAATTCTGCTGGGGCTGCGTCCTCGTCTCGAGCGCAACTACTCCGTCAAGATTTCCGATGAGGCTATCAACACAGCACTGGAGATGGCGCCCAAATACATCCGCAATCTCCACCTTCCGGACAAGGCCATCGGCTGGCTCGATACGGCTGCGGTAAAAGTGGAAATCAACGAGCCGCAAACGATGATCGTCAAGCCGGAGCATGTGATCGACGTGATCTCGCAGGAGTCGCGTATTCCGCGCGACATGATCTTCCGCGACACTGGCGAACGTTTTGCCATGACGGAAGCCCTGCTCGGTAATCGTGTGATAGGCCAGTTGGCCGCCATCAAGGCCGTGGCCCAGAGATTGAGATTGAACAAAGGGCCATTGAAGGAATCGCATTACAAACCGGATGGCGTGTTGTTGTTCCTCGGTCCCACCGGCGTAGGCAAGACCGAACTCGCCAAGGCGGTCGCTGAATTCATGTTCGGTGATGAAGAGAAAATGGTCCGCATCGACATGTCTGAATACAGTGACGGAACGGTGAGCATTGAAAAGCTCATCGGAATGCCGCGCGGCATAGTTGGGTCGGAAAGGGGCGGCATTCTGACCGAACAACTTCGGGAGAATCCCTATACGGTGCTCCTGCTGGATGAGGTGGAGAAGGCTTCTCCATATTTAATGAACTTGTTTTTGCAGGCCTTCGATGAAGGCTGGCTCACCGATGGTCGCGGTAAGAGGGTTTACCTCTCCGACGCTATTGTGATCATGACCTCGAACCTGGGTTCAGACAGCTTCAAGAAGTTCGAGAAACCTCTTGGGTTCGGTACGAAGACAGCTTCAGACTTCCGAGTTGTAAATAAAGAGGTGATGAAGGCCGCCGAGACGCGTTTCTCACCTGAGTTTCGCAATCGTATTGACGAGATCATTGTCTTCGCACCGCTAACAATGGACGAAGTGCGCCAGATTGCCAGGCTCTACCTGGACAAGTTACGCCGGCAGATGGAACGCCAGGGCAAGTCGGTCGAGTTCAGTGAAGCTGCCATCAACCTGCTGACCGAAAAGGGTTACAACACAGCCTACGGCGCCCGTTTCTTAAAGCGCCACATTGACGAAAAAGTGAAGCTGCCGATTACGGCCATGTGGAAGACGGCTTCGAATTTCCTGGTCGACGTCGAGGAAGGCGAGACGGTAGTCAAACCGGCCGCGCCCAGCAAGCCGGAGTTGAACTAAGTCAAACTGTTGTGGGAGTGTGAGAGGGTTTCAATGATTAACTTCATTGAGACCCTTTCGCTTCAAGAGACGGCTCAAGCCCCGCTGACCTCCAAATTACCTTTGCTCCTGTGTTAGATTTGGACCAACATTCAACGTTTGGCAGTGAAGGGTTTGCGATGAAGATTTCGAATAAGCTATTTCAGTTTCTTATTCTACTGGCGCTAGGTTGTTCTGCATCCTTTCCTTTTCGGGCTCAGGACAACAAGCCGGCGGCGCCGGCTCAAACTGAGAAAGCGGAAGAGATTATCAAGCGTGGCATTGTAGCCGTAGGCGGCAGTGCGTATCTGAACGTGCAGAACGTGGTCGGTCGCGGTTTCTACACGCCCTTTCAGGATGGTATGTCACAATTACCGATCAGGTTTCTCGACTACATAGTCTATCCAGACAAGGAACGGACGGAATTTTTCAACGCCGGAGTGCGGGTAGTAGAAACCAACACGGGAGCGACCGGCTGGCTATATGACGGCGCCACCAAGAGTTTGCACGATCAGAAGCCGGAACGGATTGAGGACTTCAAACGGAACATGCGCACCAACGTCGATAATCTTTTGCGAGGCTGGTGGCGTCGCGAAAGTGCAACTCTTAGTTATGTCGGCCGCCGGGAGGCGGGACTGGCCAGGCGCAACGAGACGGTGCGACTCACCTACCCTGACGGTTTTTGGATTGAATATGAATTTGGGGCGAAAGATGGACTACCCGCGAAAGTGATCTACAAACGCAACCGCAAGTTGGCAGACTCCGATGATACTGAGGAGATAATCGAGGAGGACAGGTTGGCCAAGCCGATCATCATCGACGGTGTAACTGCAGCCTTCGTCGTCGACCATTTTATCAACGGCCAACAAACCAGTCGCATCAACTACGAGTCAATCGAATTCAATCGCCCGCTTCCCGCTTCGCTTTTTGCCAAACCCGAGAACGCTAAAGCGGTGAAGTGACTCTTTGGTAAGTTTTCGGCGCAGCCGCACGACATCCCGTAAATCTTGTTCATCCTGTCTAAGTTTTTGAGCTTTGATAGTAATCCATTGCATGTGATCTCACCGCTCACGCGGCCTTCACTGCTCTTGGATACTCTTTACCCAAACCCTTCATCAATTCCGCGAATCCGGCAAGATCCAATGACTGCGGTCCATCAGACAACGCACGTTCCGGGCAGGGATGAACTTCGATTATCAATCCATCCGCGCCGACCGCGGCAGCGGCCTTAGACATCGGTGGTACCAGACTCCGTAAGCCTGTTCCGTGTGAGGGATCTGCCAGCACCGGCAGATGAGACAGCTCCTTCGCCAGAGCAATAGCGGACAAATCCAGTGTGTTTCTGGTGGCTGTTTCGAACGTCTTGATTCCTCGCTCGCACAGAACCACATTTGCGTTTCCGCCCGCCAGCAGATACTCCGCCGCCAACAGCCACTCTTTGACCGTTGCTGATGGCCCGCGCTTCAGTAGAATTGGTCGCTCAAACGTGGCGAGCTTTCGCAAGAGCGAGAAGTTCTGCATGTTGCGAGCGCCCACCTGCAACATGTCGGCATACTCCGCCACGATTTCAACGTCCACTTCGCTCATTACCTCGGTCACAATCGGCAGGCCCGTCTCCGCACTGGCGTCTCGCAGGAGATGCAATGCTTCGACTCCCAGGCCCTGAAAATCATACGGAGAAGTTCGCGGTTTGTACGCCCCGCCGCGCAGCATGTTACCGCCGGCAGCTTTCACGGCCCTCGCCGTTGCCATCAACTGCTCTCCCGATTCGACCGAGCAGGGTCCGGCAATCACGACCAGATCGCCGCCTCCGATTTTGACCCCGCCGACGTCAACAATCGTGCCACGCTGCCGCAGCTGGCGGCTCACGAGCTTGAAAGGGTGTGTGATCTGGATTACTTCCTCGACCCCGGGAGCTGCTCGCAGGGCTTCAATTTCCGCTCGGCGACCGTTGCTGCCGACGGCCCCAATCACTGTCCTTTCCGAGCCGTGGATAACGTGTGCTTGATATCCGCATTCCTTGATCCTTTCAATTACGTGACGGATCTCTTCTTCGGTGGCTATTGAGGACATATTAACGATCATGATTTGTATCCTTTGGTTTCTGAACTTGATTGGTTTCAAACTTGAACTCTTCGAAACGAAGCCCGTTCGACTTGTCCTGCCTCGACAGCAGGAGAAAACGCGTATAGTTTTCTGGACGATCTTCGAGGTTTTCTCTGAGAATGGACCCTCCGTAAGCTTCCGCAGCGCGCCTTCCGGCTATGGCGGCGCGGGTGCGGTTGCGGCCCTCAACTATGCGAGCTACGCTTCCGGCGGTGTCGTCTGTTTCGACTTGCTTGATACGAGGATGAGCGGCAAAAAAGCGGCTGCACTGCGCGAGGGCTGCCGGGTGAGATTCGACCTCTACAATCTCTTCGAACACGGCGCCCGGGCATCCGATCAATAACTGGCGAATCGGTATTGCCACTTCCCCGACGATCACTAACGAGCTTCTGTTTAGCAGGTCGACAGCAGGTCGGATTCCTCCGATAAGACTGTTTTCAACCGGCACCAGAACGTATTCCGCCAGGCCTTCATCAAGACTTGTGAAAAGCGTTTCGAACGTGCGGCGCGGCACGAGCTGGATCTCGGATCCGAACAACTTGAGCGCGGCATCCTCGCTGAACGCTCCGTGCTCACCTTGAAAAGCTACTCTCGGTGGACGCGAACTGCTCACAACAAAACCTCGTGTGATCCAACGCCTGGCGCAATGGCCTCACCAGGAGCTGTTGCTCTGCGTGTCCCATTGACAGCTCCCACGTTATGTTCTTCTCCTCCTACCAACATTTTCATTTCCATCTCCCTTGACTCCCGGATGATGCGGCGGAAGAGTTTGGTTACGGCGAGCCCGTCGAGCGGCCCGGCGTTGGCTCTTTGAAGATCTCTGAGCACAGCGCGTTCGCGTTCTGGATCGCAGCAAGGCAATCCCGCAGCTCTCTTCAAAGCACCGACCTTCATTGCGAGTCGTGCGCGGCGATTCAAAAGTCTCAGTAGCTCGCGATCGGTCTCGTCAATCTCTGTGCGCCAGTATTCGATGTTCATGATGGTATCGTTCCTTCCAGAGCGGAGTTAGCACTCGGTTGTCGGTTCGAAAGCGCCCATTGCTTTTCGCAAAAAAAGCCAGCCGCGACTGGTTCCCCTCTGGGAGTCGCGGCTGGCTCGTTTGAAAAGCTTTAGTGCTTAGATATCAGGTCTGCAGCACGTCATGCTCACAATTCGCCCGCCCGCTCCTCCCAAAGGAGAAGTAGCGGTACGTAAAAGCGAAGTAATAAAATGAGCAAGTGCTATTGATCATTTGGTTTTCGGTTCGTTCCAGCGCCCGTTCGGGCCGGCTCTCGTTGATTGTCACCGCCTCGCATCGGAAGCGAGTGGCTACTATAGGCAGGGAGCGAAAAGCGTGTCAAGGCTTTTTTGGGTACTTGGCGCGGTTTGGGTCGAAGTGGCACGGACTTCAGTCTGCGATCTCAAGCCAGCCTGATACTATCAATGACCTAAGCAACTCAATCGGCGCCACAGACTAAAGTCTGTGCCACGTCTGCTCTCGGCGCAGCCGCGGATTGGCGGGAAGGGGCGTATAATGAGGACGCAAGGTTAATGGCGAGTGTTAATTGAATCACGGAGGGGAATCATGAGCTGGAACCAATCTTCCTTTACTTCGCCGCAGACTGCGGACGTTCGCGACGAACGTGTCGGGGCTTTTTTGAGTCGGGTGTACGGCTGGATGTTTGCCGGATTGCTGGTTACTGCGGTAACCGCTTTTACGGTAGCGGCGTCACCGGCGCTCATCGAAGCGCTGATACTTAACCGGCTCGTGTTTTGGGCGCTGATCATAGGTCAGCTCGGCCTCGTCTTTTATCTTTCAGCACGCGTCGACAAGTTGTCACCGGCAACTGCGGCCAGCTTGTTTATCTTGTACTCAGGGCTAACGGGAGTCA
>JAMQPH010000849.1 GCA_023717605.1 Pyrinomonadaceae bacterium | reverse complement strand
CGGGAGGCTGTTCTTGCAGGCAACGCAACCCTCGACGAATTGATCGAGCTACTAGCGAGTTGCGAACCTGACCGCGGAGCCTAACCCGCGATTGGAGCCGGCGGCGCATCGGAATCGTGAGCGCCGCGGCTCAATCGCCAGCCGTTATGCCGCACTGGTGAATCACCAACTTGCTGAAACGGAGGTAATGACACAATGAAGCCCCAATCGTTTTTCGTGACACCCGGAGACTACGATCCCGCGTTGAATGTGCTCGGCACCAAGGTGATCGTGCTGGCGTCAAACGCAGTGACACAGGCCTATGAGATCACCCTGCAGCAGGGCGACGTGGGAACGGGTCCGCCGCCGCATAGCCACAACTGGGACGAGTCTTTCTATGTCCTCAAGGGCAAGATCGAGGTCACCTGCGCAGGCCAGACGGTAATGTGCATGCCCGGTACCCTCGTGCACGTGCCTGCTGGCACCGTGCACGGCTTTCGCTACGGTGTCGGCGGCGGCGATATGCTCGAGCTGACCGGCCAGGGTGGCTTTGCCACACAGATGTTCACCGCCGTCAGCCAGAAGATCCCCCCGGGCCCCCCCGACATTTCCAAGGTGATAGAGGTGCTCAAGCAAAACGGGGTAACCGTCGCGACTTGATGCCATACCGTCACAACCCGGTTTGTGATCTTCGGGTGACTGTCGAATCTCGGCCAACAGCGGTCAATCAGAGTTGCATGCTCGAAAATGCCGCATAACCAGGGGCTCCGGCCGCCCGGCTCCGCCGGCGGCTGAGCCCCGCCGTTAGACGGCATCAGAGGACTCCCAATGCTTGACTCAAACTTCACCAGACTGATAGGCATTCGTTATCCAATCGTTCAAGCCCCGATTGGCAGCGCCACCACGGCAGAACTCGCGGCTGCGGTGTCGAATGCCGGAGCGCTGGGGACCTTGGCGTTGACTTGGCGTCCGCTGGATGTCTACCGGGAGGGGTTCACTCCAAAAGCGGGTCAAACTTCGATGCCGATCAACATCCATGTTGGAAACAAGGAGGATTCCGGCTCTCGTCGGAGCCCACTTTTCCGTGGGAAACCGGCCTGTGGGGACGTTTTGGGAATGTAAGCGACTTGGCCTGCTAGCTGACTTTCTCCCCTAAACTCCTCCATCGGGTCGAAGGGAATTCCGTAATAGTCTGAGCGCACTGCCCCCGTGTAAAAAACTGCTGCTTGAAATAGAAGGTCGAATACTATGGATTTAGGTACAGGCGGACCGATCACTGTGGGCAAGGCAATTTTGAAGCAAACAGAGGTGCCCCATGAACGCTGAACATGACCGACTGAAAGAATCTCGGGAGCAGAGGTTGCCCTGGAAGAAATGGGGACCATATCTCAGCGAGCGACAATGGGGGACGGTCCGCGAGGACTACAGCGAGGGGGGCGACGCCTGGAATTACTTCCCCCACGATCATGCCCGCTCGCGTGCCTACCGCTGGGGCGAAGATGGGCTAGCTGGCATTTCCGATGACAAGCAGCGCCTGTGCTTCGCGCTGGCCTTGTGGAACGGGAAGGATCCGATTCTCAAGGAGCGGCTCTTTGGGCTGAGCAACGGCGAGGGGAACCACGGCGAGGATGTGAAAGAGTACTATTTCTACCTCGACAGCACGCCTACCCACTCGTACATGAAGTACCTCTACAAGTATCCGCAGGCGGCCTTCCCATATGACAATCTGGTCGCTACGAACCATGACCGCGGCCGAGGCAGACCGGAATATGAACTGCTCGACACGGGCGTGTTTGACCAGGACCGCTATTTTGATGTCTTCGTGGAATACGCCAAAGCGTCACCCGAGGATATCCTCATTCAAATCACCGTTCATAACCGCGGCCCGGAACCGGCGACGCTCCAGCTCCTGCCCACCCTCTGGTTTCGCAATGAGTGGTCGTGGGGGGAGGATGTCGCCCGCCCTGCCCTTCGTCAGGTGGCTCAGGATAAAACCGGTGGGATCGTTGCGCTCTCGCATCGAGATCTCGGTGAGCTCTTCTTTTCCGCAGAAGGCGCTTCGGCGCTCCTCTTCACGGAGAATGAAACCAATACGGAGCGGCTGGCCGGCGCGCCCAATCCATACCCTTACGTGAAAGACGGCATTGGCAACTATATCGTTCACGGTAAAAAAGACGCGGTCAATCCCGAGAAGAAGGGGACAAAAGTTTCGGCCCATTACCCGCTCAAGCTGGGGGCAGGCGAATCCCGCACGTTTCGCCTGCGTCTCGGCGATCCGCTGATCAAGGATTCCTCAAAAGCATTTGTCGATCTTTTCGGGAAGGCGTTTGAATCCGTCTTCAAGACGCGGCTCCAGGAAGCCGACGAGTTCTACGCGACCGTCATTCCTCCCTCGTTGAACCCGGATGCGGCCAATGTCATGCGGCAGGCTCTGGCCGGGATGCTCTGGTCCAAGCAGTTCTTTTTCTATGACGTCGGTCGGTGGCTCAAGCAGCACGGCGTTCAGCCGTACAAAGCGAATCAGCGGTCCATCCGCAACGACCGCTGGGGACACATGGTCAACGCGGACGTGATCTCGATGCCGGACAAATGGGAATATCCTTGGTATGCCGCCTGGGATCTCGCCTTCCATGTCACGGCCCTGACGCTGGTCGATGAGGACTTTGGCAAAGAACAGTTGGAACTCTTTCTGAGGTCTCATTACCTTCACCCCAGCGGTCAGATCCCCGCCTATGAGTGGAACTTCGGAGACGTGAACCCTCCGGTCCATGCCTGGTCAACGATCTACACCTACTTGACGGAGAAAGCGCATCGAGGGAAGGGAGATCTCGCCTGGCTGGAACGATCTTTCCACAAGCTGCT
>JAMQPH010000789.1 GCA_023717605.1 Pyrinomonadaceae bacterium | reverse complement strand
AAAGGCTTTGGAGACGTTTAGGGGGTTCCCGAAGGCAGGTCCGGCAAAGTCCGCGGGTTTTTCCGAAGCCGGAACCTTTATCTTGCGTGCCCAGGATTCGTATCTGCTGCTGAACGGCAGTGGAATTGGTTTGTCCGGCCGCGGTGCGCACGGGCACAATGATGCGCTTAGTTTGGAGGTGGCGGCCTGCGGCACGAGTTTCATCAGCGATCCGGGAACCTATGTCTACACCGGTGATTTGTCCCAGCGTCATCTATTTCGTTCGACTGGTTATCACTCTACTGTGGAAGTGGACGGGCGAGAGCAGAACACGACCGATTCAGGCAGACCCTTTTATATCGGCGGTGAGGCCCGTCCACGTCAGTTGCACTGGGAGAGCAGCGACCAACGCGATTTAGTCATTGCCGAACACTACGGCTATAAGAGGCTACCGAATGGGCAAGTCACTCATCGACGCGCCGTCATGTTTGAGAAGTCGGAACGCTACTGGCTGATCGAAGACACGCTGTCAGGCTCGTGCAGACACACGTTTCGCTTCTGTTTTCACGTCGCGCCAGGACTTGAGGTTGTGGGCGGCGCAGACGCAGCGATAGAGATTCACGACAACAAGAACAATGCGCGATTGCTCATAGTCCCACTCGACTTGCAGGTGGACCCCGCGGTGGAGCCGCGTTGGTTTTCGCGGGACTATGGCTTGAAAGTTTCGTCACTCGCAGTTTGCTGGACGGTGGAGGCGGAGACGCCGCTCCAGGTTCGTTGGCTGCTGGTACCAATCTGCGCTGGCGAAGATGCCGGCTCTAGGCTGGAATTAGTCGAGCATCTGAGGAGAACGCCAATCGGCAATCTCGCTTTCGGATCTCAGATTTGAGATTTCAGATTGGAGATCCGAAGACCAAAGACCAAAAGCCAACACCTAAGATCAAGACTAAGAACTGAGCACTGAAGACTGAAATGATCGTAAATCCGAAATCCGAAATCCGAAATGCTGATATGTGTGGCATCTGCGGAATTTGGGAATACGGCGCGGCAAACGCGCAAATCGACATCGGGCTTCTTGAGTGCATGCGCGACACGATGCCGCATCGTGGGCCCGACGATAGCGGGGCGACAATTTTGGACGCCGGACGGTTGGGACTGGGATTTCGTCGCCTGGCCATCGTCGATCTTTCGCCGGCCGGCAACCAGCCCATGCGCGGCTGCGCTGAGCAGAACGTGTGGATCGTTTTCAACGGTGAAATCTACAACCATGCAAAGCTGCGGAAGGGCCTCGAAGAGCGCGGTCACAAGTATGCTTCTCGCACGGACACCGAAACAATCCTGCATCTCTATGAAGAGCTCGGACTAGATTTCGTCAACGAGATTGACGGCGACTTTGCCATTGCGATCTGGGACGCCGCCCGTGACCAACTCCTGCTGGTTCGCGATCGCGTCGGCGTCAAGCCGTTGTACTTCCATCAGGAAGGCGGACGGCTCATTTTTGCCTCCGAGATTAAGGCAATCCTGGCCCATCCCTCGCTGACTCCCCAGATGAATGAGGACGCGCTCTATCATTATCTATCATTCCTGACCACGCCCGCCCCGCATACTCTCTTCCAAAGCATTCGCAAACTTCCTGCTGGCCACATGCTCGTCATCGATCGAAAGGGAGAGTCGCGGCTCATCCAATACTGGGACGCGCTGCCCCCGGCAACTAGCACAGTTACTGAGGAGTCAAGCGACGCCGCGCAACGCGCTGAGATTCTGCGGTTGCTGCGCGACTCAGTGGAGAAGCGGATGATGTCGGATGTGCCTTTTGGAGTTTTCCTGTCGGGTGGTGTTGATTCATCGGCCAACGTGGCCCTGATGGCCGAGCAGATGTCACGGCCGGTCGATACTTTCACGGTGGGGTTTCGCGATCACGAAGAGCTGAATGAGCTTGAGGCAGCCAGAGAAATTGCTCGGCGTTTCGGTACTAACCACCACGAGGTTCTGATTGGTGAAAAGGAGATGCAGAGCTTTCTGCCTGAGCTCATCTTTCATCAGGATGAACCGCTGGCCGATCCGGTGTGTGTGCCCTTGTACTATGTTTCGAAGTTGGCGCACGAGTCTGGGACGATCGTTATACAGGTTGGGGAAGGCTCGGACGAGATCTTCAGTGGCTATGACAAGTACGTCAAATACCTGAGTCTCTATGAAAACTTCTGGCAGTATGCGGAACGCATGCCGCGTCTTGCCCGGCGTGCGGTAAGCACCGCGGCGCGAAGCCTCGTTGAGAAAACAATGAAGAACTCAGAGGCCACTGAGCTGGTCAGACGGCTGGGAGCGAACGAAGCTCTTTTCTGGGGCGCCGCTATCGTGTTTGATGAAACCCTAAAAGCCAGCCTTCTTTCCAGCAACCTGCGTCGTAGTCTCAATGGCTTGTCTTCCTACAGCGTGGTGCTCGAACATTTGGACCGGGTCGCGCTCGAACGTCCGGATTCGGACTTTCTCGCGCAGATGACGTATCTGGAACTGAAGCTGCGGTTGCCGGAACTGCTCCTGATGCGGGTTGACAAGATGACCATGGCCACTTCGGTTGAGGCTCGCGTACCCTTTCTCGATCATCACCTGGTCGAATTCGCGCTGTCGTTACCGCGCTCGTTGAAAGTGGAGGGGAAGAGCGGCAAGCACATTCTGAAACGTGCGCTCGAAGAGATTTTGCCGCCAGATGTTCTTTACAAACGAAAGCGCGGATTTGGTGCACCGGTTGAAGGCTGGTTTCGCGGGCCGGCAGCGAGTGCGTTGGAAGCGCAGGTCATGAGTTCGTCGCTCCGCAAGCGCGATTTGTTTGATTACAACTTCATCGCCAGGTTATTCGCCGAACACCGCCGCGGCGCGCGCAACTGGGGCTTTCAACTATGGGCACTCTTGAACCTGAGCCTGTGGTACGAAAGGTGGATTAAGTAGCATAGACTTTAGTCTGTGTTTCGCCGTGACATTCAGACTCGGACACAGACTAAAGTCTATGCTACTTAGACAATCAGTGGGCCATATCGCTGGGTGGCTTGTTCTTGTTTCCGCTTCTTGTGCCACTTGATCAAAGCGTAAGGTATGCAGAGGCGTGCAAGCGGCCTCAGCAATGCGGCAGTAGACGGCGCGCCAGCGAAGTTCTGGCGCAGAAGTTTGAAGGCCTTTGATTTTTCTCCCAGTCGCAATAGATCTTCCGCGCCGGCGAATTGCGATGCGCGCTGCAAGCGTTCGAGTTCGCCAGCGCTCAAACCGAGGAAGTCAGCAACGCGGTGCTGAGCGGCCAACCGGGCATCAATCATCCAGGCGAAGTCCCGACTTGTGTTGTGCCCATGCCGCCGCCAGGCGGACAAGACCCGGGGGTCGAACGCGAAATCGCCCTCTGCGGTCAGTCGCAAATAGAGTTCGTAGTCTTCCAGTTTAGATTGCTCGTTCCAGCCGTGTCGCTCAAGAGCAGCGCGGCGATAAACGACTGTTGGACTCATGGGGGCGATGGTTTGCTGCAACAACATCTCTTGCGCATTGCCATCGACATATTGAGCCCAGTCAAGCGTGCAGTCGATGATGTGGTTTTCTTCATCAATCAGGAACGAATGACCGTAAGCAAGTACCGCCGCCGCCCGCGATTCAAGTGTGGATACGCGCGCAGCAAGAAACTCTGGCAGCCAGAGGTCGTCAGATCCGAGGTAGGCGAAATACTCGCCGTCAGTTTTGGATAACCCTTCGCTGAGCGTCGCGCATAGACCTTGATTGGCTCGGGAGATCAACTCGCAAGGTAAGGGGCAGTCCTTTAGGACGTTTTCGATGATACCCGGCGAGCCGTCTGCCGAGCCGTCATCGATGACAAGAAGTTCATGTGCCGGTAGAGTCTGGTTGAATATAGAGCGGAGCGTAGTTTCGATGAACGGCGCATGGTTGTACGACGGCACCACGACAGAGACCCGCGCGTTATTGATGGGCGTCGTTGTCCGTTGAGATTCCGGCTGAGTCATAATGATAAGTTCGTAACGTGGACCATGATTTGCGCCAACTCCACAGAAGAGCGGGAGGTTGTAGCATAATCCCTTGCACGTTGAGCTAATGATCCGGCCGCTACCGCTCGCGGTTCTGTGATTATACAGATGCTGCCGTCGCACCACTCGGCGTTCTCGCCAAATTCCGTCTGATGAAAGGATAGGCCGCAATGGGCCGAAGGATCGTATTGCTGGGGCCGTGTCCGCCTCCCTACGGCGGTGTAGCGATTTTCACGAGCGGTTTGTTTGAATTCGTCAGGGAACATGGCGTGGAATTGTGGTCGGAAGGGCTCGAAAAGACACCGAACACAAGGCCCACCAACTACCGAAGACTGGGACTTGTTCCCTTGCTACTGAAAAGAGGATATAGAGCGAGGATTGTTGACCAGTACCATTTCCTTCTCGAATACCCTAATCCTCTAATGGTTCCAATCTGGATCGTTCTGAAGTTTCTGTTGCGGTTTGAATGGGTCAAAGTGGTTCACGATGGTTCCCTTCCATCACGCTACCAAGCGTTCAGCTCTCTACGAAAAATGCTCTTCCGGTTGTCAGTAAGTGCCGTGGACGAGTTTGTCACGGTCAATGACAACATAGGTCAGTTCTTGCGCAACGAAATTGCCGTCCGTCAGAGAGTCAGGACCGTCAACGCTCTGCTTCCGATCCCGCCGGGTGAACCCAAGCCGCTTCCGCCGGAACTGGAGTCAATCCTGGCGCGCTACGAGAGAGTGGTGGTATCTACCGGAGTTTTCATACCGAGTTACGGATTTGCTCCCGTGGCCAATGCAGTCGAGACGATTCGACGTGAAACTGGAAAGAACATCGGTCTGGTTTTGATCGATGGGGCGTTCATCCGCGACGACGCTTACCGTGACACGGTGCTGCGGCAACGCGACTGGATCGTCGAGCTCGAGCAGGTTGCGCACCCGCAAGTGCTGCAAATCTTCAAACAAAGCAACGTCTTTGTTCGCGGATTTCGATACGAGGGTTACGGGCTGTCTCGCATTGAGGCAATCTGGTGCGGCATTCCCGTGATCGCGGCGAGAGGGGAAGAAAGCCGCGGAATACTCATTTACGATTTTGAGGATACCGAAGCATTACTCGCGCATCTTAGGAAAGTGCTTACTGATCCGGACTTAAGAGACATTCGCCATTGGGGCGCGGTCTTTCAGGGTGAAGCGGAGGAGAATCTGGAACGCTGGAAGGAGATTCTGGAGATCCACCCCAAAACGTAGCGTTAGAGATGATCCACGAACAAGAGGAATGCGATCCGCAGATTACACGGATTAGAAGAAACGGGCTGGCTAGAAAGGGTTTGACTAAGTCGTCTTACCGCCTGAGTGTTTCTGCGTAATCTGCGTAATCTGCGGATAACAGCACTAGATGATTCAGTGTTGGGTTTGTGCGATTTCGTGGATCGTTGCGAATGGCTGGAGAGCTGTTCAAACAACAACTCTTTCGCGGTCTCTAAATCTCTTACGCACCACGCACACAATCCTGTGGATTGCCACGGCCGCAAGGACAAAAAGAAAATAATGAATGGTCAGAACGTAGCGGTACTCGGTGTGCAGCACTGATTGAACGCAACAATAGTAGATGGGTACAGCCAGGAGAATAGCAAGCACAGTACCTTGTCTTCTCAGAGCCAACAGAATCAATCCGGCGACAACCAGCGGCAAAATTACTGCCGTGATGAAGAGTTTCTGAATGCCGCCGACTACTAAGACTGCTATCGTTGCCCCAGCTCCCGCAGCGTTTGTACTCGAGATGAGCGGCGCTCTCTCAAGGCGCCACATTGATCCGGCGCGTCGAACCATGACGGTGAAGAACCAGATTGGATGAGCGCGGACAATCGCAAAGCCGCGCGCGAGACGCTCCCTGTCACGTTGAATGGCATCGGGCCCGAATAGATTAAGAGCGTAGTCGGGCCGATTGTGGATTTCGGCTTCCTGCTTCATGAGACCCATGTCTGTGTCGGACAATTCTAAACTTCCCGTCTCGTCATAATCGGCGATACCTTCGAGCAACGTCTGGCCCGCCCCGAGCGACACGGGTATGAAGTGACCAAAGACCACAGCATTGCGAATTGTGAGCGGAGCAATCGTCAGGCAAGCCCCTCCAATGAGTGCCATTCCCATTTTGAGTCGCACGCCACGCGGAAAAATTATGGGCATTCCTAACGCCAAAAACGGTGTAAGTAGTAAAGCGTTCGCGCGGAACCAACAGGAAACACCAATCAACGCGCCCGCCGCCAGAACGCTGGCCCAACGGGGTCTTCGGCGGGCGCGAGTGATAAGGTAGATCGCGATCAGGATTGGCAATGCTGCCAACGTGTCCGGCAAAAGCAGAATAGAATTCCAGCTAAACTGGGGCGAAAAGGCGGCCATGAATCCGGCTATTGTTCCAACACCCAGAGACAGCAACTCAAAGGCAATTAGAAAAACCATGACAGCTGCCAGCGAATCGCAGATCATCTGGAATAATTGCGCCGCGAGGTCTGACTCACCAGAAAGTCGGTAGATCAGTGCGAGCAGGATCGAATATCCGGGTGGATGGCCCAGCAAGTCCGGATTGCTTGTTGTAGATTTTGGGTCGAAGAATGAGGCGAAGCCGTTTTGTTGTAGTAGTCGTGCGAATTGTTTGTAGTTTTCGGCGACACCGGTCTGAACGTGCGGGACCTCCGTACGCTTGTTTTGCCACACCAGCAGTCTTACACCAAAGGCCGTGAGAAAGATCAGACCGGCAATGGCGATTCGTTGCCGACTTGAGTTTCTCTGGGCTGGAGCGGAGTGCTCGGGTGGGTTGGTTTCATTAACCACTGTAGCGACGGCGTCCTTGGATTGGGATTCAGGGCTACGATGGTTTGTCATCTTGTCGGGTGGCATTATACAAACATAAAGTGATTCAAGGACACTCGATCATCTGCTTTGGTGGCGAAGACTGGTGGTATCACCATCCGCATTCGAAGAACCACTTGATGCGGCGCTTTGCACGGGCGGGCAACAAGGTGATTTTTGTAAACTCTATCTCAATGGGTCTAGCCTCCGTCGCCAACAAAGACTTTCTGCCGCGCATCATCCGAAAATTACGCAGCTACGCGAAACTTGCCCGGACCACGCCGGAAGGTATCACTGTAGTCTCACCAGCCGCGCTGCCATTCTTCGGGAGTGCCGGCTCGCGAGCAGTTAATCGGCGTTTGATTGGCTCCCAGATTGGAGCGCTAGCGCGACGCCGCGGCCTGTCGCGTCCCATACTCTGGATCGCTATTCCCACTGCTGTGGAAATGATTGGGCGCTTTGATGAGTCACTGGTCATCTATCACGTTTCCGACAAGTACGATGCCAACACCATGGACCATGCGACCGATCCGGCGTTGATTCGTCAACTTCACGCACGCGCCATTGATAGGGCCGACATCATTTTCTATTCAGGCCGGAAGCTGCTCGCCGAAGCGACAAGCGGTCTTGAGCGATCACATATGCTGGAGCAGGCCGTTGATTTTGATCATTGGTCGAAGGTCGGGAGTGGCGAGCTTGAAGTTGCTCCGGAAATAGCCAGGATTCCGCGGCCCCGTCTGGGATACTTTGGAGCGATCGAACCCTGGCTGGTCGATCAGGAGCTGATTAGCCGAGCTGCCCGCGAACGGCCATCCTGGCAGTGGGTCTTCATTGGCAATCGATCACGCGGTCTGGATATCGAGAAGCTACCGAACACGCACTTTCTGCCTGCGGTTCGGTATGATGACCTTCCCAGGTATGCCGCGGGGTTCGACGTCTGCGTGTTACCGTGGGAGACTGAACAAACGTTTACGAGTTACGGTTCGGCAATCAAGGTTCGTGAGTACCTGGCCACCGGAAAACCCGTGGTGATCTCAGCATTGCCGGAGTATGAGTCAATGCGTGATGTGCTCAGGATCGCCCGCAGTCGTGATGAATTCTTCAGGCTAGTGGCTGAAGCGCTGGAGGAGAGAAATCCTGATGCGGTGAGAAGGCGACAGGCATCAGTCACTCATGGGACGTGGGACGCCCGCGCCGAGTGGGTCAGTAAACTGATCGAGGAAACGCTAGCTCAAACATGAAGCAAGTACTGCAAAATCGAAAGACCGGAAGGGTTGCGGTTGTTGACGTGCCCGTGCCCGCGTTGCAGCGTGGGCGAGTGCTGGTGCGGACGGTGGCCTCACTAATCAGCTCCGGAACAGAGCGAGCAGCAGTTGAACACGCGCGCAAGAGCTTGCTTCAGGAAGCTCGCGAGCGACCGGACCTCGTGAAATCAGTTTTGGATAAAGCTAGAAGTGAGGGGTTAGTGCAAACCTTTGGCTCGGTGCGCGACAAACTGGCGGCCTCGCAAGCGCTTGGTTATAGCGCGTCAGGGATTGTAGTCGGAGTAGGCGATGACGTGACTGAGTTTCACATTGGCGATCGAGTCGCATGTGCGGGATTAGGCTTTGCTTCTCACGCCGAAGCCATCTCAGTTCCTAAAAACCTCTGTGTCCATCTTCCTGAAAACGTCAATTTCGAAGCCGGAGCCTTCGGCACGTTGGGCGCGATCGCGTTGCAGGGCGTGCGTTTGGCTGAGCCGACGTTAGGGGAGTTGTTCGTGATCATCGGACTGGGTTTGGTTGGACAATTGGCTGTGCAACTCGTGAAGGCGAATGGTTGTCGCGTTTTCGGTATGGACCTCGATCCTGACCGGATCAACCTCGCCCGCGAACTGGGAGCCGAGGCCGGCTGTCTCGCAAACGATGACGCCGCCCAGGCTGTGAATAGCTGGGCTTCCGGACGCGGCGCGGATGCTGTACTGATTACCGCTGCCAGTGATTCCAATCAGCCGATTGAAATGGCAGGGAAAATCTCACGCGTGAAGGGTCGCGTTGTGGTAGTGGGCTCAACTGGTCTGCATATTCCGCGACAAACGTTTTACAACCGCGAACTCGCGCTCAAGATTTCGATGTCCTACGGGCCAGGTCGTTACGACCAGGAATACGAAGAGCGAGGACACGATTATCCCTTTGGCTATGTGCGTTGGACTGAGCAGCGCAATATCGAAGCGTTCGTGCAGCTGATGTCTGAAGGCCGCGTCAATGTCGATCGGCTCGTGACCCATCGCTTCCCGATAGCAGATGCCGAGCGTGCCTATGAAGTAATCGCAGGAAGTTTGCATGAGCCGCACCTGGGAGTCTTGCTCGAGTACGATCCGGAAAGCGAGCCGGGACGGGTAATAGAGTTAAGTGGCCACTCGATCTCGTCTGGCAAGTCGGAAGCACAGGTTCGCATCGGGGTGATCGGCGCCGGCGATTACATGCGCGCCATGCTGCTGCCTCAGTTCCAGAGTGCCGGCGCGGAATTTCACTCGATCGCCACGGCCTCGGGTGTATCGGCTCATGACGTGGGCAAAAAATTCGGTTTCGCGCGGGCAGTATCTGACGCTGATGAGGTGATTAATGACGCTCAAGTAAATCTGTTGGTGATTGGTACGCGTCATGATCTACACGCCGATCTGGCAAGTCGAGCACTGCAACGCGGGCGTCACGTCTTTGTCGAAAAGCCGCTCGCTTTGTGTGATGAGGATTTGGATAAGTTGCTGGAGGTGGTGGCCAGAGCCAAGGGTCACTTGATGGTTGGGTTCAATCGAAGATTTTCCCCACTTGCTGCAAAGGCGAAAGATTTCTTTGCCGGGAGACGTGCGCCCTTGTCGTTTGTCTATCGGGTGAACTCCGGTCGCGTCCCGAAAGGTCATTGGACCCAGGATCCGCGCGAAGGAGGCGGCCGTATCGTGGGCGAAGTGTGCCACTTCATCGATCTGCTTCAGTACTGGACCGAAGCGCCGCCGGTGTCGGTCTTTGCTGAAGCGATAGCCAGCGATAACCAGGAAATTGTTGGCGGCGACTCGGTCTTGATCACTGTGCGATTCGCGGATGGCTCAAACGGGTGCATCGCTTACCTGGCGGAAGGCGATAAGACGCTGCCCAAGGAACGGGTGGAGATTTTCGGAGAAGGCAAGGTGTTCGTGCTCGACGATTTTCGAAACGCGCATCTCTACCGCAATGGGCGAGAAGAAAAACTTAAATTGAGCAAACAGGACAAGGGACAAGCCGAGGAAGTAAAGGCGGTGTGCAGGATGGTCCTTGACGGCGGTCCTCCGCCTATTTCTCTCGAAGAACTAGCATCCACTACGCGCGCAACGTTCCGTATTCTTGATTCGTTGCGCAGCGGACAATCCGTACGGATCAGTGACAAGAAATGAAGGATTCAAGAAGTTGAGAGTTCAAGCTTTAGCTTGTGGCAGCGCAGCCTCACAACCTAAAGGTTGAACTCTCAACTTCTTGAATCACTTTCACGATTTCATTTCTATGTGCGGAATTGCCGGAATAGTTGCTGCGGAGCCGGAGAGCTTCATCGGGCCCATGCTCGCGACGATCGAGCATCGCGGCCGTGATGATGAGGGCGTCTGGACTTCTCAACCAATGGATGATACGGGACGGCGTGTGTGTTTTGGCCACCGCCGTTTAGCCATCATAGACACCTCCAGCGCCGGTCATCAGCCGATGCTATCCGCCGACGGCCGCTACGTCATCACTTTCAACGGCGAGATCTACAACTACCGTGAACTGCGAGAAGAGCTGAAATCTAAGGGCCACCAGTTCCGAACCGACACCGACACCGAGGTGTTGCTGGCAGCATTTGCTCAGTGGGGAGCAGACTGCTTACCTCACTTGAACGGCATGTTTGCTTTCGCCGTCTGGGACAACCAGGAGCGAACGCTGACGTTAGCGCGTGACCACGTTGGCATCAAGCCGCTTTACTACGCCCATCTGCCCTCAAAGAACGGCAGCAGAAGTTCTTTTATCTTTGCGTCGGAAGTCAAAGCAATTCTGGCGACCGGACTCATTGAGCGTGCTCTGGACATCGAAGGGTTGCACCAGTTTCTGACCTTCCTATGGGTCCCGGATCCCAACACTTTGTTTAGAGGCATCAAGACTCTTCCGCCAGCCCATACGCTCACCTTGCGCGACGATGAAATCGCAGTCAACGAGTGGTGGGATGTTTCATTTGATGAAATTGAAGCGGGACGCGGCGAAACCTGGTGGCAGGAGCGCGTACTGGAAACGCTCGACCGCGTTGTGCACATGGAAATGGTAGCTGATGTACCACTCGGATCATTCCTTTCCGGCGGCATCGACTCCTCTTCGATCGTCGCCATGATGAAAAATCACAGCAACGGGCGGCGCATCGCAACCTACACCGTCGGCATCGAGAGCGATGACCTGCGCTACGACATCATCCCGGACGATGTCAGCTGGGCGCGCCAGGTCAACCAGCCTCTGGACACCGACTATCACGAGATCATGCTCAGGCCCGCGGTCGCGGAACTGCTTCCTAAACTCGTCTACCACATGGATGAGCCGGCCATAGACATGGCCATTCCCAGCTACCTCGTTTCCCGAGCCGCGCGAGAGACGTTAACAGTCATGTTGTCGGGAATGGGAGGCGACGAAGTCTTTGCCGGATATCCGCGCCAGCTCGCTATGAAGATTGCCGGCGCGTTCGATCCGGTGCCTCAGCTTTTGCGGCGGCCATTGATGAAGACTCTCGAGCGAGCGCTCCCCGGAGGTTTGCCGGGAAAACTTACCGGCCCTCTGCGCAACGCAAAGAAATTTGCCCGCAGCGCCGCCCTTGAGTTCGAGGATCGTTATCTGGGGTATGGAACTTATTTCACCGACCTGGCGAAGCTCAAGATCTACACGGACGATCTACGAGCGGGAACTCACGAGTTGGACGCCTATGCCGCACATCGTCGCTACTTCGCGCGGGTGCAAAATGCGGCTCCGCTAAACCGACTGCTTTACGTCGATCTGAAAACGTTCTTGCCGTGTTTGAATCTGATTACCACCGACAAGACTTCCATGGCCGCCAATCTTGAGGTGCGAGTGCCTTTCCTGAATCGGGAGATGATTGAACTCGCCGCGCACATGCCGCCGGGCTTGAAGCTCCACGGCTTCAAACGGAAATACGCTCTGAAGCGAGCGCTCGAGAAGCTTTTGCCTCACGACGTTGTGTGGCGAAAAAAGGCCGGTTTCGGAGCGCCGATCCGCTCCTGGTTGCGCGGGCCGTTGCGTCCGCTGGTTGACGACCTCCTGTCTGAAGAGACTGTAAAACGGCGCGGACTCTTTCGACCTTCCGAAGTAAGGCGGATTGTGAATGCCAATCTTTCAGGTCGCGAAGACTACAACCTCCAGGTCTTTCAGTTAATGAATTTGGAGCTCTGGCAGCGGCAGTTCATTGACTAAAGCGGGAGTGGCGGAGTTGAGTCTGGGAGATTGTAGGGGACACCCCTACAACTGTGGCAAAACGTTGACAAGGCTGTCTGGTACGCCTTACTCTGCATGTACAGCCCGCTCCCGGGCTGACCTCCTTCAAACTTCCCTCACTGGCTTTCAGAAGTACTTCTTTAAATGACAACCCTGAAAAAGATCGCAGAGTTTAACGAGAACGAGATCGCGCCGCCGGAGTCGCTCCATGCAGCGACGCAGGGTGACGTGCATGACCGTGCCCGGATTTTGCTTGTCGAGGACGATAATGCTCTGCGGCGTTATGTTGAAGTCACGCTGCAGCGAGCAGGTTACGAGGTGCTCTCGGCGGCGGACGGACTGGAGGCTATGAAGTTAGCCCTGACCTCAGCCGTCGACATAGTGATAACGGATGCCATGATGCCCAATCTCAGCGGTCACGAGCTGGGTCGTTTCCTACGCAAGAGTCCGC
>JAMQPH010000788.1 GCA_023717605.1 Pyrinomonadaceae bacterium | reverse complement strand
AAGCACCCGACGCCGGCGAGATCACCTACTTTGAATTTTGTTACCTCGGAGCCGACTTTTGTGATTCGTCCTACGATCTCGTGACCGGGAACCATGGGGAAAATTGAACCACCCCACTCGTCCCGCGCCTGGTGAATGTCTGAGTGACATACGCCGCAGTACAAGATCTCAATGAGGACGTCGCGTGGTCCAGGTTCTCTTCGCTCAAAGGCAAAGGGTTCGAGACTAGATGTAGGGGTCCTCGCGGCATATCCTCGTGTGTAGCAATGTCCTATCCTCACTTGTTCGAAAGTACTGTTTACTGCCAGGCTGATTACGCCGCCTGGTCGACGAGTTTCATCGCTGCCGCGGCATTACGATCTCCCGCGGTCTCAAAAGTTGAAAGCGCAGTATCCAATTCCGACCAAACTGGTTCCGACAGAGTCAGCCCGACTGCCACTGCGCCAGCATTCTCTTCGAGATAATGTACGTGCCTGGTGCCCGGGATCGGAACAATGTCGACGCCTTTCCGCAGTAACCAGGCAAGCGCGACCTGCGCCGGCGTGGCCTTGTTGGAAGATGCTATCCGTTTCACCGCCTCTACCAGTCCCAGGTTGTGGGAAATGTTGTCTTGCGCAAATCGTGGGTGACTGCGGCGAATATCCGACTCATCGAGATCGGCCAGGCTATTGATCTTTCCAGTGAGAAAACCACGGCCCATGGGGCTGTAAGCTACAAAGCCAATCCCGAGCTCCCGCACCGTGGGCAGCACCTGTGCTTCAACACTTCTTTCCCAAAGTGAATACTCGGTTTGAATAGCGCTCAAAGGGTGTACAGCATGGGCGCGCCGAATGGTCGCCGGTCCGACTTCGGAGAGACCGATGTAACGCACCTTACCCTCCTTTACCAGATCAGCCAGAGCCCCAGCTGTCTCTTCGATGGGGGTCTTCGGATCAAGTCGATGTTGATAGTAGAGGTCAACGTAATCGGTGCGCAGTCGTCTGAGTGAGCCTTCCAGAGCTTTTTTAATATGGGCTGGACTGCTATCCAATCCCAACTGTTCTCCGTTTGGTCCAAAGATCCAGCCGAATTTTGTCGCAATGATTACATCTTCGCGGCGTCTGCCATTAAGAGCGGCGCCCAATAACTCTTCGTTCTTGAATGGACCATACAGCTCGGCGGTATCCCAAAAAGTGACCCCAAGCTCAAGAGCGCGATCAAGGACTCGAAGCGATTCAGCGTCATCTCCAGGGCCATACGCGAACGACATTCCCATACAACCTAAACCAAGAGCTGAAACTTCCAGCCCTTGCTGACCTAGTTTCCTTGTTTGCATCTCATTTCCTCCCGTCTCCATTGGCTGTCCAAGAAAACAACCACAGTGTAGCGGTGTCTTGCGAGCACCTCTGTCCTGTGTCAACTCTTCTGGCAAAACACAGAAATCTTAGAGCTTTGAGGGGCTTTCTGCTTACAGAATATTGCTGAAAACATGGCATGCTTGCGGTAAAGTCTCTTTGGAGAACGGGAGTGATCTCTTCTCGAACCACAAACACACCGCAAGCAATAGAAATTCCGAACAAGTATGACAAAGATTCGATGGCCCTATTGCGGTAGGCTTGATCAAAGGGAGTCGGACAAAGACTACCAGGAAAGAAACCAAAGGAGTCGATCACGATAATGAGCAAGAGATTTATAGCGACACTAATTCTTATTATTGCGCTGGGAATCACCTTGACAGTTATCGTCAGGGGAACGCGTTCCCGGCAGCGACAGCGTATCGCTAGCGGACAGGCGGGCGGGACGCTGACAGGTCAAGGTGCTTTTGGAGACTGGACTACAGACGCGCCGGGAGTACGCCGGCGCATTACAGTGGCAGACTTACCCAAGCCTTACGCCACGCGCTCTGTCGACAGCGGACCCAAACTTGTGAAGCGACCGCTTAGCGCCTGGCCTCAAGTGCCCGCCGGTTTTAAGGTGGAAGAGTTCTTAACCGGGCTTGAGAATCCACGTCTTATACGCACCGCGCCCAATGGCGACATATTCTTTGCGGAAAGCGATCCTGGTCGAATTCGGGTACTACGCACCGCGAGCGGCGCAGGTCGTCCGGATGTAAACGAAGTTTTTGCTTCGGGTCTAAATAAACCTTTCGGCATTGCGTTTTATCCGCTGGGGCCAGCCCCGCAGTTCGTTTACGTTGCTAACACAGATGCCGTCCTGCGGTTCCCCTATCGCAGTGGTGATCTAAAAGCCCGAGGTAAGGGTGAAGTGATCGTACCTGATCTCCCCGGCGGAGGTCGTTTGCGCGGCGGGGGGCACTGGACGCGCGACCTCGCCTTCTCGCTGGACGGCAAGAAGATGTTTGTTTCGGTGGGCTCACACTCGAACGTCTACGAAGACCCAAATGAAAATGAAGAGCGACGAGCAGATATTCTGGAATACAACCCCGACGGCACCGGCTTCCGCATTTACGCGACCGGCATTCGCAATGCTGTTGGCATCGCAATACATCCGCAGACGGGTGAGCTCTGGGCTTCGGTCAACGAGCGCGATGGGCTGGGTGACGACCTCGTCCCCGATTACATCACCCGCGTCAAGGAAGGCGGCTTTTATGGTTGGCCCTGGTTTTACCTGGGCCCAAACCAGGACCCGCGTCATCCGGGGGCGCACCCCGAATTGCGCAACAAGGTAATCATTCCCGATGTACTTTTGCAGTCGCATTCGGCCTCATTGGAGATGGTTTTTTACACTGGGCGTCAGTTTCCTGCGGAATACGTCAATAGCGCTTTCGCCGCCGAGCATGGGTCTTGGAATCGCGCCCGGCGTACAGGTTACAAAGTGATCAGCGTTCCGGTGCGCAATGGGATACCAACCGGAGAGTACGTGGACTTCATGACGGGGTTTGTCACGCCACAAGGAGACGTGTGGGGGCGCCCCGTCGGAGTGGCTTTGGGGAAAGATGGATCGCTGTTCGTGACCGACGATGGCTCAAACACTATTTGGAGAGTTTCTTATCAGAAAAGATCGTGAGGAGTCTTATTCACTTTTCACATTAGAACACGCTGGTCATCATCCCACTTGCTAATGACGAATTTCTGATTGGGCTGTTAACCAGTGCAAACGCGCAGGGGCGGCAAAGCGTACGCCCGTCGTCCTCGCGGACTTCGCGTCCGTCGTTCACGCCTTCGCTGCAATGAGCGCAGGTAACGCGGGAGCGAGGGTGCCCCGGAGCATCCATCTCGGTCAGTTGAACCTCTGCAAACCCGACTGCAAACAACTCTTCGTCGGTGGCTTCCCGATAAGCGCTCATCTGACGAACGTACTTGCTCTCGATTTCGGGATGACGCTGATCAGCTAGACGACGCGACGATTCAAGCGCCACTATCCGCACAGCCTCGCCGGTGTTTACGTTCAAGAAAGTTGCAGCCAGCTTTCCGTAGTCGAGAAACTTCAAGGTTCGTTTGCCCAATCTCGCGCCGGTAACAGCCTCTACTGCGTCTGCCAGCCAGCGGTCTATCTCTACCCAGACGATCAACTTCTCTCGATCTGCGCCGCGGGGATCTTCTACGCCGACCAGGAGACAACCCAGGACGGCCATGCGGATCCCGAGCAGTTGGCCGGGACATATGTTTCCGCGCGCCAGTTCATATTGTTCAAGCAGTTCGTCAATTGATTTCATCGTGGCGCCTTTCAAAGTTTGGTTCACACAAAGAGCGAAGGTGGCAAAGACGGAAGTAGGAATCCGTGTTCTTCTTAGCGTCTTTGCCTACTTTGCGTCTTGCCTGAAAACATGGTTGCTGCCGCGCCAACCGTTAACAGACCACGGCCCCCAGTCTTAGAAGGTGAATATCGTCGCGAATTCCGATCGCATATTGTGGCTCGTGTAGCTGGGGACTCCGCGAAACAGCGGCAACCCACCGAAGTCCGACTCAGACCGATTAGCTGCGCGTGTCCGATAGTATCCTTGCTCCATAGCGAACGTCACCCAGGTGTTCAGTTTGTATTGAATGTTTCCGGAGAAGAGATCGCTCCTGCCGCGAATCGGAGCGAATCGTCTCGCATCGCGTTGCAGTGCCTCGTCAAAACCATAGTAGAGGAAGGCGGTCCACCCTGCGTTACGACCTTTTGGATCGGCATCAACGAGACGCGAAAGCGGGAAGCCAAGTTGCACAAATCCACCCTGGCCGCGAACGGGCCGTTGCGGTGCGATCGTGGGCACTCCATCCAAGAGTCCAAAGACTACGGTCGATGCGCCGTCGATCGAAGCGACGCCGACCGTCGAAGTAAGTCCGGCGGTGTCGTTGAAATTAGATAGGAGCTGACCGCCGAGGGAGAAGCGCAGGTCGGACCCCGCGTAATATTTTCCTGCGAGCGTTATGAACCGCGTTGGCAGTTGAAACTCCGCACTATAAGTATCGCTATTACTGCTCACTTCGGCGCCAGCCGGAAAGGCCGAGCTGAACTGAGCAGGAACACTTGCCGCGGTCACGATAGCGGTGCGGCGGGCGTGTTGAAAACTGACAATGAACTCAGCCGGCGAGACGCCTTCCGCTCTGTCCAATCGCCCTTGTAGTACGACCCGGCCTTGTACTCCCGGACGGTCTGAGTCTGTGCCCTGCCGTTCACCAAATCCCAATTGATCGGCCACGTTTATCGGAAGGTCGCCCAACGCCGGTAATACGATGGCGAACTCGGGCTGTATTTTCCACGAGCGCGCACCGCCGGCGTTGTAGTTGAATCCGACACGCACTTGCGGCACGCGTTGAAAAATGGCGCCGTATCCGATGCCTCCAAAATTTGTGTTCTCAATCATGTTTGGCCGGGTCGAAGACGCGAACGGCGACCAGTCCTGGCCAAACAAGGCGAAGCCGGTAACCCTCTCGTTGAAACGCCGATCAATGCGTGCCCAGGCTAGACGAAGCGATGGCTGACTCAACCGAATGGACGTAGCGTTCCGATTGTTTACCCGTGTGAAATCACCTTCAAAATCCAATTCAAGACGACCCGTGATCACAGTCTTAGGAGCCGGGTCGAGCCACTCGAAGTTGACGCCCAGCCTCAGCGCTCGCGCTTTCAGATGAAACTCCGGAGAGCTGTTCGGCCCCGTGTCGGCCGCGAGCAACGGCAGCGGGAAATCATGCCTCCCGGTGACGAGGAATCGCGAATCACGCTGGTCTTGAAGTAGCCGTACGGTTTGATTCTCGCTCCCGATCCGAGTTTCAGGTCTGGGATCAATCCTTCACGTTGTGGGGCCTCTATTGGCAGAAGACGGATTGGCGCAACGGCAGCGATGACCGCTGGTCCTTGCGGCCGCGGGAGCGTAGTAGATGGGCCAGCCGCGGAACTCACTCTTGCGCCCATAGGCTCTGCCGAGGCGGCAGCAGCGTTAGCGTTAATGGCATTTGGAGCCGTAGCTCGCAAGGCATCAAACTCCGCCCCGGAAATCAGCCCCTTCTCCCTTAGTAGAGTGGCGAGTCGATCGCGCTGGTTCTCAGGGTTCCGACCAGAAACTATGTCCCGAGCTTCCTCCGTTGTCAGCAGACCCTTGCTGACCAGGAGATTCACAAGAGGATCTGGTAGCAATGCTTTTTCAGGGATCGCACCTGCACCGCCTGAAGGG
>JAMQPH010000767.1 GCA_023717605.1 Pyrinomonadaceae bacterium | reverse complement strand
CAAGGGACCAATCGCCCTGAAGCTGGCCAAGGAAGCAGTAAAGATTGCTTCGCGCTCGTTGCTTGATGAGGGTCTGCGCCGCGAAGTCGATCTCTTTGCCTTATGCTTCTCCACTGAAGACAAGGATGAAGGTGTGAAAGCGTTCCTGGAAAAACGGAAACCGGCATTCAAGGGAAGATAGTTTGAATTGAGAGTCATCGGCATCATTCTCGGCATCGTAGTTGCCGCCATTGGCGGGGTAATTGTTTACCGAGCCTTATTTCTTGAGCCCAGCGCAGCAGTCGTCATTACTGAAACCGAGGTACGCGAACTGCCTAACACGGCCAGAGTGGTCGGCGGAATGACATTGGTGGTTATCGGCGCCGGCCTGGCCTTCCTGGCCGCGCGCCGGAGAAGCCGGTAGACTCGAGAGGCTCGATCAATCGCAAATCAAAAATCTGAAATCTAAAATGTCTGACCCCGCTTGACCGCCTCTTCCACGCTACGCTACTCTTCCACTTCCACTTTCGGGGCCGTAGCTCAGCTGGGAGAGCGCATGACTGGCAGTCATGAGGTCAGGGGTTCGATCCCCCTCGGCTCCACCAATCAATCCCGGTGAGGATAAGAAATAGACATGGGGTTTTTCCCCGGACTTCAGCCTCGGTTTTGTTGGATCCGTCTAACCAATAACACTTGGGCTAAGCATGTAGCAGGGTAGCTCATAAAGCTGCGATGCAGGTCGCGGTTTCTTCCCTTCGAAACGTTGACCCGAACACAAGCTTAAAATAGTATTCCGCCCTATCAAGCTTCAGGGTTTACGACCATCAGATTAAGGTTGTAGCTGCAGGAACGCGCTTCGGTCGCTATGAAATTCGTTCCCTAATCCGCAAGGGTGGCATGGGAGAAGTCTATCTAGCCCAGGACACTCAGCTCCGACGCCCCGCTGCTATCAAGGTACTGACCTCTGAATTCACAAACGATAGCGAGCGGCTCCGTAGATTCGAGCACGAGTCTTATGCAGCATCCTCCCTGAATCATCCCAATATTCTGACTATTCATGAAATCGGCTCGCAGGACGGGCTGCACTACATTGCCACTGAATACATTGAGGGCGAGTCGCTGCGTGATCGACTTCATCACTCTCGGATGCAGTTGCGCGAGGCGCCTGATGTTTCCATCCAGGTGGCTTCGGCCCTCTCGGCGGCACATCAGGCCGGCATCGTACATCGAGACATAAAGCCAGAGAACATCATGCTGCGCCGCGACGGCTACGTTAAGGTGCTGGATTTCGGGCTGGCGAAGCTAGCCGACAACGAGCCTAAGAAGGAGCAGGCCGAAGATGTACCGACGAGGGTAATGGTCAAAACAGATCCGGGGGTGGTGCTGGGCACGTCATTTTATATGTCACCGGAGCAGGCCAGAGGGATGGAGGTGGACGCTCGCACGGACATCTGGAGCCTGGGATGTGTCATTTACGAAATGGTGAGTGGCCGCGTGGCGTTCGAGGGGCCTACAACCAGCGATGTGATCGGTTTGATTCTCCACAAGGAGCCGCTACCACTCGCACGGTATGGTCATGAGATCCCCGCGGAGTTAGACCGCATTGTGACGAAGGCGCTTGAGAAGGATCGGGAAGCGCGATATCAGGTAGTCAAGGATTTAGCTCTAGACCTCAAGAAGCTGAAGCGGCATATGGAGTTCGAGTTGGAGCTCGAGCGCACCGTCCCGCCGGAAGATGCAAGCCACGCAATTTCGACCACCAGTGGTTCCACCCAAACAACTAAAACCTCAACAGCGCAAACAGATGCTCCGCCGGTGGTCCATACTACATCAAGCGCAGAATACATCGTCAGTCAGATCAAAACCCATAAGAAAACCTCAGTACTTATCGCGGCCGCACTCGTTCTAGCTGTGGCCGCAGCCATATTCTTTTATTTCAAACCTGCTTCAGCACTCACTGACAAGGATACGATCTTGCTGGCAGATTTCGTCAACACCACGGCGGATACAGTATTCGACGGTACGCTAAAGCAGGGGCTTGCAGTTCAACTTGCGCAGTCGCCGTTCCTGAATGTTTTCCCCGATGCGCGTGTGCGGCAGACTCTGCGGCTGATGGGCCGCTCGGCTGATGACCGCGTCACGAAGGAGGTGGCCCGAGAGATCTGCCAGCGCCAGGGACTCAAAGCATTCCTGGCAGGCTCGATCACCAACCTCGGCACGAGCTACGTCATCACGTTGGAGGCGGTCAATGGACAGAGCGGCGAAGAGATAGCCAGGGAGCAAGTGGAAGCAGAAACCAAGGAACAGGTGCTCAAGGCGCTCACTCAAGCTGCGAGCAAGCTGCGACAAAAGCTGGGTGAGTCGCTTAGCTCGATCCAGAAGTTCGATGCGCCGCTGGAACTGACAACGTCATCGCTTGAGGCACTAAAAGCCTACTCCCTGGGGAATGAGCAATCGAGCAGTGGCAGATTCCTTGAGAGCATTCCGTTTTCTAAACGCGCGATTGAGCTTGATCCAAACTTCGCCTATGCATACGCCTCATTGGCTGTTCAGTACGCCAACACCAATCAGCCAAAGTTGGCGGCAGAATATGCAGAGAAGGCCTATGCGTTGCGAGACCGTGTAAGTGAGTTAGAGAAGCTACGCATCTCTGCCTTTTACCACTCGCTTATCACTGGGGACCTAGACAAGCGAATTGAAGGGTTGGAGACCTACAAAGCTACCTACCCGCGCGATGCGAGGGCGCCCAATAACCTTTCTGATGCTTACTTCTCAACGGGACAATTCGAGAAATCCGCTGCCGAAGCTCGCGAAGCCGTGCGCCTCAATCCGAACAGTGTAGTCGGGTATGCGAACCTGGGACAGGCGTTCATCGGTCTGAGTCGCTTCGCGGATGCCAGGGAGGTTGTCGACCAAGCCTTGGACCAGAATCTCGATTCTACTTTCTTCCATTCATTCCTGTATCAGATTGCCTTCGTTGGCGCGGACACAGCGGCGATGCAGCAGCAACTCGACTGGTGGCGAGGCAAGCCCGATGAGTACGTGGCGCTGAATTTGCAAACGCAAACGGCGGCCTTTTCTGGCCAGTGGCGACATTCCCAAGATCTGTCTCGTGGTGCCATTGAGCTAGCCACCCGCAACGATGCTAAAGAAGTAGCCGTGCAGTATGCGGTTGAAGCGATGCTGCGTGACGCGGTCTTCGGTCAATGCTCGCAGATCAAAGCGTCGACCTCTCAGGCGGCCGAGCTTTCACGCAACAATGTTTTTCTAACGCGCGCAGCCCTCGCACTTGCGCTATGCGGCGATGCAGGCCAGGCGCAGTCTCTCATCGAAGAAGTGACAAAGGAACGTCCTAAAGATACGTTGATCAACTCGCTCTGGGTGCCGTTAGTAGGAGCAGCGATCCAGTTGAATCGCAACAATCCCGCGGAAGCGGTTCAACTCTTGGAGGCGGCCAAACGCTATGAAGTTGCGGCAGAATTCTGGCCTCAATACGTGCGCGGGCTCGCGTATCTCAGGTTGAAGTCGGGCAATGAGGCAGCAGCAGAGTTTCAGAAGATACTTGATAACCGGGGCCAGGCACCGCTATCAGCTTTGTATCAGCTAGCCCACCTTGGTTTGGCCCGCGCAGCCGCACTGGCGGGCGACCTGAGCAAAAGTCGCAAGGCATACCAGGATTTCCTCGCACTCTGGAAAGACGCCGATTCTGATCTTCCTATTCTGAAAGAAGCGAAACAAGAATACGAGAAGCTGAAATGAAGAACTCAATAGGACCTATTCGACAAATAGGTCCTATTCTCTACTTCGCTTTTGGGAACGGTAGAGCCGTTCAGTAAATCCGCCTTCCTGTAGAAAGGCCTTTTCAAGCTGCCGAAGCTGCTGGTCCAGAAGGTAATTGGTCTGGTGGATGAGACAGATGACGGTGTTCGCGGCAACTTCGGGCGAGGAACGTTCGATATGGGGCTTATAGGTCGAATATGTCCTATTCTTTTCATAAGCTAGACGGCGCACTACCTGGGCCGTCGGGTGGTTCTTGCCCCATAAGACCAATCCGCGCTGCCTCAAGAAGTCCTCATAGTCCAGCAGGAGTTCTTCAAGGCTGGCCCGCGCTACGCCGACTAGCTTCAACTCGAATTTCTTCGAAGTGCCCGACGCCTGGCTACCTTCGGCAATGTTCTGGCGTCCGCTCCGCGCGGCCTGCACCATCTGATCGTGGGTCCGCGAGCGTTTGTCGATAAATCGATCGCAAAACTTCACAGTGGCGTCATAGACCAACTCGGCATGTTGAAAAGATTTCAGTTTCCGATAGCCGCCATGGGCGGGGATCAGAGCAGCCGCGGTGTTGTGAGGTGATTTGTTGTTCATAGTGAGGTTTACTCCGTACCATTCGTCTAACAAGCGGAATAGTTGGATTGAGTTGAACGGTTACTCATGATACTGCCCGGATCACTGATTGAGGAAGCTGGATTGAAGTTGAATCCTTGTCTAATTCCTTGCGGTCCGGACGCAACAATCGCGATACTACCTGCGTACAACGGGCATCGTTAGTTCATGGGGGTTCATCCTGTCGTTTTCCATCATTTCCAAGGAGAAGATTATGCGTAGAGTTGTGCTCGCAATCGGTGCACTGGCGCTTCTCGCGGTGTCCACTACGGCCCAGACTGCTGACGAAATCATCGCGAAGTACATTAAGACTGTAGGCGGACCAGAGAAGATTCAAGCCGTAAAGACACTGCGGCGGACGGGTAAGTTTACCGGAGGCGGCGGATTTGAGGCCGCGATTGTGGAAGAGAACAAGCGCTCAAATATGGTGCGCCAGGAGTTCTCGCTGCAGGGCTTGACGGGAGTGAACGCTTATGACGGAAAAAGTGGATGGAAGATCGAGCCCTGGCAGGGCAAGAAGGATGCTGAGCCTCTCGGTGAAGAAGAGATGAAGCAGATCGTTGAAGACTCAGACTTTGATGGACCCCTCGTTAATTATCAGCAGAAGAAAAACAAGATTGAGTTCGTCGGCATGGAACCCGTTGAGGGGACAGACGCTTTCAAACTCAAAGTGACCTTAGCCAACGGCGACATTCGTTACTACTACATGGATACCGATTACTACGTTCCCATCAAGATTGACACGAAGCGGATGATTCGCGGCGCCGAGCGCGAATATGAAACGTCGCTGGGCGACTATAAGGAAGTGGCTGGTTGGTATCTCCCACACTCAGTCGAGGTCAATGCAAAAGGTAGCCAGAACAAGCAGAAGGTTACTTACGAGAAGATCGAAGCGAACGTGTCCATAGACGATAGCCGCTTTACTATTCCCGCGACGCCTGCGAAGGCACCACCCGTAAAGCCATAAGACACGGGGACGCGGGACGCGGGGATGGGGAGACACGGGGACACGGATGGGAAGCAGCGAGAGACTGAGATGTAGGGGAATTCGAGTGAAACCAACGATCCGCCAATAGAGAGGGCTTCAGAAGCATGAAATCAAATCAATGGTGTGCGGCCACGATTCTGAGTCTTGTTGTCACGGTCGGCAGCGCGACGAGCCAGACGACGCAGCCCGCAACAGTGGTCCGCGTTGACTCGGAAACCATCTCCGGCCTGGGCGCGCGTAACATCGGCTCAGCAGCGATGAGCGGCCGTGTGGCGGCGCTCGACGCTGTGCAGGAAGGGTCGCGGCTCACAATCTATGTCGGTGCAGCGAGCGGCGGCGTATGGAAATCGGTTAACGGCGGCACCACATTCAAGCCAATTTTTGATAAGCAGCCCGTACAGTCGATCGGCGCGGTCACTATCGATCCAAAGAATTCAAAGACTGTCTGGGTTGGAACGGGAGAGTCGTGGACGCGCAACAGTGTCTCAGTGGGCGACGGTGTGTACAAGTCCGTCGATGGCGGTGATAACTGGGCGAACGTGGGTCTGAAGGAGTCTGAACGAATTTCGAGGATTCTGGTGGATCCTTCAAACACAGAGACAGTCTACGTCTGCGCCACCGGCAAGTTGTGGAGCGACGGCGACGAACGTGGTGTCTACAAAACCAGTGATGGCGGAAAGACCTGGACGAAGATTTTAAAGGGAGCTAACGCATCAACTGGTTGCTCCATGCTGTCGCTGGACTCACAGAATCCTAAAACGATCTATGCCGGTATGTGGGACTTTCGTCGTCAGGGTTGGACGTTCCGTTCAGGCGGCGATGGTCCTGAGGCGTTCAGTGGGAGCAGTCTGTTCAAGAGCACAGATGGCGGCGCCACCTGGACCGAACTCGGAGACAAGAGTGCTAAAGGTTTGCCTGCGAAGCCCTGGGGCCGCGTCGCTGTGGCCGTGGCTCCTTCGAAGCCAAGTGTTGTCTACGCGTTCATTGAAGCCGAACCGCCCAAGAATGGCCTCTACCGGTCAGACGACGGGGGACAGACGTGGTCTGCGCTGGATCGTAGTCAGAACATGGTCTGGCGCCCATTTTACTTTGCCCATCTGATCGTCGATCCAAAGAACGAAAATAAGATCTATAAGCCCGATCTGTCTTTAATCGTCAGCACCGACGGCGGGAAGAGCTTCAGCAATATTTCTGGTGGAGCACACGGCGACTTCCACGACGTCTGGATTAATCCGGCCAACACCGATCACGTGATCACCGGCGACGATGGCGGCTTGTGGTACTCCTACGATGGCGGCAATCGCTGGTGGAAAGCAGAGAACTTGCCGCTCTCACAGTTCTACCACGTCAGTGTGGACATGGATCTTCCTTATCACGTCTATGGCGGACTGCAAGATAACAGCTCATGGGTTGGCGACTCGCAGTATCCCGGAGGAATCACCAACAGTCGGTGGGAGAATATGTATGGAGGCGACGGATTTTGGATGTTTGCAGACCCCTCTGACCCTGACTATATCTATGCAGAGTTTCAGGGCGGCGTCATCTCGAGGATTAACCGCAAAACGCATGAGTCGCGAAATATTCAGCCCTTGCCGCAGTATAAGGAAGGAAAGCTTCGCTATAATTGGAACACGCCGATTCATTTGAGTCCCACGCAAAAAGGCACAATCTATATCGGCGCTCAGTTTCTCTTCCGCTCACGCGATCACGGGCAGACCTGGGAGCGGATATCGCCTGACCTCACCACAAACGATCCTAACAAGCAAAAGCAGGAACAGTCTGGCGGAGTTACCGTAGACAATTCGGCCGCGGAAATGCACACAACGATCTATGCGATCGCTGAGTCGCCAAAGAACGCCAACATCATTTGGGTCGGTACAGATGACGGCAATGTGCAGATCAGCCGCGACGCCGGCAAGACTTGGACGAATGTAACCGGCAACGTCACAGGACTACCAAAAAACGCCTGGGTATCGTCGCTGGAAGCTGGCCATTTCGCAGAGGGCACGGCTTACGCCACCTTCGACCTGCACACATTCGGAGATCTGCGACCATATGCTTACAAAACCACTGATTATGGAAAGACGTGGACACCCCTGGTTGGTCAGAACGGTCCGGTGCTCGGGTACGCTCACGTTGTGAAGGAAGATCTGGTTAACCAGGATCTCCTGTTTGTTGGTACCGAGCTTGGGCTTTGGGTTTCACTTGATGGCGGCAAGCAGTGGGCCCAGTACAAGGGGGCTGAGTTTCCCAACGTTGCGGTGCGCGACCTCGCAATCCACCCGCGTGATCACGACCTGGTTATCGCCACGCACGGACGTGGAATCTGGATCGTCGACGACATCACACCGCTGCGCGCACTGACCCCTGAAAACCTGGCGAAAGAGGCGGTTTTCGTTCAGGCCCGGTCAACCGTGCAGAGCATCTCGGGCAATGGTGGTTGGGTTAATGGTGACGCCGCATTCTCTGGCCCCAATCCGACGGATGAAGCCGTGATTACTTACTACCAGAAGAAGAGGCATATTTTCGGCGATCTGAAGATTGAAGTGTTCGATCCTGCAGGAAAGCTTTTGGGCACGATTCCCAGTAGCAAGCGCCGCGGCCTCAACCGGGCTACGTGGTCCATGCGTTTGAAAGCGCCTAAGGTTCCGCGGGCGGCCACGGCGGCCTTCGGAGCAGCTTTCGGACCGCGTGTGTTGCCGGGAACCTACACAGTGAAGATGACCAAGGACAAACAGGTCTATACCACGTCGCTGCAGGTCGTTCCAGATCCGCGGTCGAAACACACACCGGCGGATCGTAAAGCCCAACTCGATCTTGCCCTGAAGCTTTATGACCTGCTTGGTAGTATGACGTTTGCCACGGAGCGTATTAACGGCGTCCGCCTGGCACTCGATGATCGTGCCGCTAAGCTGCCGGCGGGCGATCCGCTTGCGAAGCGTCTGCAAGCTGCGTCTGCCGCCGTCGATGAGTTGCGCAAGAAGATCGTGGCCACGAAGGAGGGAGGCGCCATTACCGGTGAGGAGCGCCTCCGCGAGTTTCTTAGTGACCTCTACGGCAACGTTAACTTCTATGAAGGGCGTCCTTCCCAGACACAGACGGAGCGCGCGGATGCGCTCGCCCGTGAACTGGCCGACGTGGTGAAGAGCTTTGACGAGTGGCTGGCCAAAGAATTAGCCGGGTTGAATTCCGAGCTGACAAAGAAGCAGCTGGAGCCGATTGTACCGCTCACTCGCGAGGCGTGGGAGAAGCAAAGTGAAAAGTGACTTCCAATTGGCGAAGACCTGGTGATTTGTTGTCGTGGATTACTAGTCCGTGTGAAGCGAAGCGGTGATCTGACGGCGCGCAACGCCGCCGCTCAATGCAGAACCGTTTGCGGTAGCCAATGGATGCCGGCATTCAACCTGATGTCAACCAATCGAGTGGTCCCTGACAATTAGCGAAGACTCTCGGCCGATATTGTTTCGAAAGCAAATAGTCCGCGGTCTGAAACTAATCGTTCCAGAGTAGGTTGAATGCCAGGATCCATTGGCTACCGCAAACGGTTCGGTGAGTTGAGCGGCCTCGCGAACCCGGGTCGGACGCGATCTCGGCCAACCCGGCATGACTACCTATCAGCTAGTTAGACTTCGTGGCATATGAAAAACAACCTGGGCACAAAGCTAAAAATAATTGGCTTACTGATTTTTATCATCGGCCTCAACTCTGGTGTAGAAGTGTCGAGCCAAGTCTCGGGCATACGTGAGGTTGAGAACAAATCACACGCAAACAAGCAAGCGCCAGCCGAGTGTGTAGCCGTATTTCGCACGTTTTTCAGCTACCTCCTGAAATCCGAACCCAGCATTCTGACCGACGAGAAGGCCCAAAACCGCTGGCTGTCAACACTGCTTCGAAAATCATTTGCTACTCACATCAAGGATTCCGGCAGTCCGAAGGAAAACCCGGATTATCCCTCGAACCGAACGTTTGTTGGCGTGTGGAACCTGCCGATGACATTTTCAATCGTCGGATCTCGGCATTACGACTACCGAAATGCTGATAACCCTGACGACAACCGTGCTGTGATTGACGTGCTGTATGAGTGGGGAAAAAAAGAGGATGGCAGCGTTACTAATAATTATCCGGGTCAAAAAAGCCTTCACTCATTCGTCTTTGTTCACGAGGAAGGTGCGTGGAAGATAGACGACATTTATACCTTCTCCGATGAATATTCCCGCCCCGGAAGTTTAAGAAGCTATTTTGAAAAGAGATGACAACCTTGCAGCCACAGGTGGAAAACGCCCACTGCGAGTCTCTTTAGGTGCAGCTTGTCGGCTCGTCGATGGTCCCAAGTTGTTCGACATTCACCGAGTAGTTCCTTCATCCCCAAATCATTGCGTAGAGTCCCACCATACTCATGACAACTCCGACAATGACCACGGACGCCAGCAGACCATGACTCATCTGGTAGGGTTTGGGCATCTGCTTCCGATCGACCCAGACCATCGCCAAACACCACAGCCCGCATCCGAATACTCCACTGAAGGGAGAAACTATGCTCGCCAGCGTGATGGTCTTTAGTCCGCTCCATAGCAACAGCAGTCCTCCCAACCCGGAATATAGGGTTACCCACGTCCGTACTCGCTTTAGTGACCAGGTATTGTTGGACCAGATTGCGCGTAAGGGCTCGTATGCCGATCGTGAATACACCTCGAACGCAGCATAGATGACCCCGAAGATTGCAAAGAAGATGCCCGCCTTATAAATGTGCACGAGCTGGGGATGTATGAGCGTCAGGAAGTACGACTGCTTGCTGTAGAGATCCGCGTTGGTGGGAATGAGCTTCAAGGGATGCAGCACAGCGGCTCCCAGCAGCATGAAACATCCTGTGATAAGGAGAACGCTGGCGAATGAGATGACAATATCCAACAACGGAGCACGCAACCACTTCCGACTAAGATCAATTGTTGCCTGATCGAGCGGCAATCTCTCTGGTCCGCCCTCGGTGGCCCCGCTCGCACCCCACTTCTTCTCGCGAATCATGCTGACGTAGCCGGTGTAATCCTGCAAACCACCGCCGACGGCTCCCATTAGTACGGCGATCTCAAGCCACACTGCGCGATTGGCGACATCCGGGTAACTGGCGCTGACCCAGGGTTCGTATGCCGGCACATGTGGGACGGTGCCCTGCAAGGCTGCCAGCAAGTCCGGCTTTACGATCAAGACGGCAATCACAATGAAAATGACCTTCAGGCCCAGGATAGCGAGTGAGACGCGTTCGATGATGTTGTAAGTCTGAACCAGCGAGAGCAGCATTGCGGCCAGGATTATTCCCGTGGCCCAAAGTGGACGCCCCCAGCTCGTTGAACCGCCAACGCCGGTGATCCAAATGCACAAACTACTCACGGCATCAGCGAGGGCGGCAATCCACATCGGAAACGCAAGCAAGACCAATAGGCCTATCACGATCGGCACCCACCGCCGCGGTCCCGGAAAGCGAGCCCAGGCTTGCAGCGGATGCTCTCCAGCCAACACCAGGTGACGCGCACCGGCGTAGACCATTACCGCTTTGCCCAGCACTGCCACCCCGATCACCCAGAAAAGAGCATAGCCAAAAGTAGCACCCGCGCGCGGCGCGAAGATGGTCTCCCCGGTGCCCACGGTCACAGATGCGATGATTGCGCCTGGTCCGAAGACACGCAGCAAACGCAACCACCCGCCTGAGAATTCCTGAGTAACTGCCGGATACTCGATTTTCGTGGAGTTGTTGTCAGTCATAAGGGGGAAATTTGCAGGTTGGAAAATTGCAGGTTGGGAAGGGTTCATTTTCCATATCTCATTTGACATTTCTCATTTGTCATTGCCAGAACTCATCTAAGCAAAAAGTCATCCAAATGCTCCCGGAGCCCAACGACCCGATGGATTCAGAAGATGGCGACGGCCACAACTGAAGTCGCGCCTAACAAACGATCACACAGCGCGAATAGACGAGTTGTTGCAATGACAAATGAGAAATAATGAGAAATGTCAAATGAGATATGGAAAATGAACCCTTCCCACCCTGCAAATTACCGAAGGGCCAATTTGGTTTTTCACACTGCTTCTACGCGCGGGTTTATCTCAATGTGACTCCCTTGGAACTTCCGCACCGCTCTTGCCAACCAAAAAGTCGAGATCTGCGCCGCGATCGGCCTGCAACACATGCTCGACATATAACTTGTAGTAACCCCTTTCGAAAGATGCTGCCGGCGCTCGCCACGCCTCACGTCGACGCGCCAACTCTTCGTCGGACACATCCAGATGTAGCCGTCGCTCAGCAACGTTTAGTTCGATCATGTCGCCGTCTCGTACCAGCGCCAGCGGGCCACCCACGGCGGCTTCGGGAGCAATATGTAGCACAACTGTTCCGTACGCCGTGCCGCTCATACGGGCGTCAGAAAGGCGAACCATGTCGGTGATTCCTTTCTGCAAAATCTTCGGCGGCAGCGGCATGTTTCCAACCTCCGCCATGCCAGGGTAACCGCATGGCCCACAATTTTTCAGCACCATCACGCAAGTCTCGTCTATGTCCAGCGTTGGATCATCGATGCGGCCGTGGAAGTCTTCGATGTTTTCAAAAACAACTGCCCTGCCTCGATGATTCATTAACTCAGGTGTCGCTGCCGAGGGTTTGATGACCGCTCCATTGGGGCACAAGTTGCCGTGCAGGACGGCAATTCCGCCGCCTGACTTGAAAGGCTCTGCGAGTGTCTTGATTACTTCGCGGTCGTAACAGGTTGCTGCCTGAACATTCTCGCCGATGGTTCTTCCGTTTACCGTTAAGGCGTCACGATGGATCGCCATTCCAAGTTCTCTAATCACCACCGGCAATCCGCCGGCGTAGAAGAAGTCTTCCATCAGGTATTCGCCGGAGGGCATTAAGTTAACCAGGCAGGGAATATCACGGCCCAAAGCATCCCAATCCGCGAGATCGAAATCGATCCCCAACCTGCCGGCGATGGCCAGCAGATGGATCACTGCATTAGTAGATCCGCCAATCGCCGCATTTACGCGCACTGCATTTTCAAAGGCCTCGCGCGTGAGGATCTGGGAGATCTTCAAGTCTTCATGAACCATCTCAACAATCCGGCGTCCGGCGACATGGGCCAGAACGTAACGGCGTGAATCGACAGCCGGGATCGCGGCGTTCATCGGCAATCCAATGCCCAGAGCTTCAACCATGCTGGCCATGGTGGAAGCGGTGCCCATGGTCATGCAGTGGCCGGCGGACCGGCTCATACAGCCTTCTGCTTCAAGGAAGTCACTCAGCTCCATCGCGCCACAACTCACGTCTTCACTAAACTTCCACACGTTTGTTCCCGACCCAATATCTTGCCCGCGGAATTTTCCATTCAGCATGGGCCCACCCGAGATGGTTATCGTGGGCAGGTCACAGCTGGCCGCTCCCATGAGCAGAGCCGGGGTTGTCTTGTCGCACCCGACCAGCAGCACAACTCCATCGATCGGATTGGCGCGAATCGACTCCTCAACGTCCATGCTCACCAGGTTACGAAACAGCATCGTGGTCGGACGCATTAAGGTCTCGCCGAGCGACATGACGGGAAACTCGAGGGGAAAACCTCCGGCTTCATAAACACCGCGTTTCACATGATCAGCGATCTTTCGAAAGTGTGCGTTACAAGGCGTTAGTTCAGACCATGTGTTGCAAATGCCTATCACTGGACGACCATCAAAGAGATGATCGGGTAAACCCTGGTTCTTCATCCAACTGCGATGAACGAATCCATCTCGGTCCTGTGGGCCAAACCATGCTGAACTCCGAAACTTGCGACGTGTGTTAGACATGTTGAAGCGGCCTCTACGCCAAATAAACAATAGAAATGAATTCGGGGACACCACTCAAGGGACAGAAATTCGCAGGTTGGGAAGGGCGGTTTACCCCCGCTGATCGGCTACGGTTGAGTGTTACTAACGCATCAGCGGGGGT
>JAMQPH010000754.1 GCA_023717605.1 Pyrinomonadaceae bacterium | reverse complement strand
AGACTCGCGTATTTCGCCAGTACTCCTCGCGCATACCTTTTGGCAGGCGCCCGCCACGCAACTCGCCGGCTTGCCAACTCCTCCGCAGTTACGTTGAGCTGCAGCAGTCGTTGCTCGGCATCAATCGATATCGAGTCCCCTTCTTGCACCAGCGCAATCGTGCCACCGACCGCGGCTTCCGGCGCCACATGCCCGACCACCAGTCCGTATGTCCCACCGGAGAATCGACCATCCGTGATCAAAGCGACCGCATCGCCCAATCCCGCGCCGATAATGGCGGATGTCGGCGCCAGCATTTCGCGCATCCCTGGACCACCATGCGGCCCTTCGTAACGAATCACAACTACCGCGCCGGGCTTGACACCTCCGGACAAGATCGCTTCCAAACAACTCTCCTCCGAATCAAACACCCGCGCCGTGCCGGTGAACCGCGGATTCTTCACGCCAGTAATCTTCGCGACAGCGCCCTCCGTAGCCAGGTTCCCTTTCAGAATTGCCAGGTGACCCTGCGCGTAGATCGGTTTGGACCATGGATGAATCACGTCCTGATCTGCGCGCGGCTCGTCTGGCACATCTTCGAGCACCTCCGCGACCGACTCTCCGGTAATCGTGAGCGTATCGCCGTGTAGCCTCTCGTGGACCAGTAGCATCTTCATCACCTGAGGAATGCCTCCGGCCTGATGAAGATCTGTAGCGACGTAACGACCGGAAGGTTTCAGATCGCAAAGCACTGGAACGCGCGTGCGCAGCTCTTCAAAGTCATCAAGCGTCAGTCTCACTCCCGCCGCGTGCGCAATAGCCAGGAGATGCAAGACGGCGTTCGTTGAGCCACCCACCGCCATCACCACGTTGATCGCGTTATCGAAAGCTTTTCTGGTGAGAATGTCGCGCGGCAGAATTCCGCTGGTGATCGCGCGCGCCAGAACCTGCCCTGATTTCGCCGCGCTGTCGGCTTTCTCTTGATCCTCGGCTGCCATCGTAGAGGAAAATGGCAAGCTCAAGCCCATCGCCTCAATAGCAGCTGACATCGTGTTTGCTGTAAACATCCCTCCGCACGAACCGGCGCCGGGACAGGCCAGCCGCTCAACTTGCAGAAGTTCCGCTGCATCGATGCGCTTGGCGGAGTATTGACCGACGGCTTCGAAGGCGCTTACAACGGTCAAGTCTCGGCCATCGTAGTGACCGGGTTTGATCGTGCCTCCGTAGACGAAGATCGCCGGAATATTCAAACGGGCAATGGCAATCATTGCTCCCGGCATGTTCTTATCGCAGCCGCCAATCGCGAGAACGCCATCGACGCTTTGGGCCTGGCACACTGTCTCAATCGAGTCAGCAATAACTTCACGAGAAACGAGGCTGTACTTCATGCCCTCGGTTCCCATCGAGATGCCATCGCTAACTGTGATCGTACCGAATATCTGCGGCATCGCGCCCGCGTCCTTGAGTGATTCGACGGCGCGGAGGGCTAGCTCGTTTAAGCCAAGGTTGCAGGGAGTGATCGTGCTGTAACCATTGGCCACGCCCACGATTGGTTTTTCAAAGTCGCCATCACGAAAACCCACCGCACGCAGCATGGCCCGATTGGGAGTCCGTTCGGCTCCGTGGGTTATTACTCTGCTGCGGTAATTGTCGCTCACTGGTTCATTTTCCAATTCTCATTTGACATTTCTCATAATTTCTCATTTGTCATTGAAAGCCCCTCGGCTTTTCTTTTGGCGACGGTTCTCGGGTACATCTCGCTTTCTTGGCGATGGCAAATGAAAAATGCCAAATGACAAATGGAAAATGGATTTCCGTCGAACTCAACAATCCATTACCCCACGCTCCGATGCTTGAAGGTCCGTGAACCGTCCACGTAACTGGCGACGGTTTGACCGTTGCCAATTAACTTGTACTTGTAAGTAGTCAATCCCTCCAGGCCCACTGGTCCACGGGCGTGGAGCTTACTGGTACTGATGCCCAGCTCCGCACCGAAGCCGTAGCGGAAACCATCAGCGAACCGAGTTGAGGCGTTCAGATAAACCCCGGCAGCATCAATTCGCTCCATGAAATGCGCCGCCGTGCCCTGGTCCTCGGTGACGATCGCTTCCGTGTGTCCGGAGCCATACTGATCGATGTGCGCGATGGCTTCGTTTAAACCAGTAACGATCCTGATCGAGACAATCAAATCAGAATACTCAGTTGCCCAGTCCTCTTCCCTGGCTGCAACCACGTCCTGAACTCCTTTTAGCTCAAGAGTGCGCGCACAACCACGGACCTCCACAGCGGCTTCCTGGTATCTCGTGATCAGATCAGGCAGTAGGCGAGCCGCTATCTCCTCGTGAACCAACAGCGTTTCCATCGCATTACAGGCCGCCGGATACTGCACCTTGGAGTCGAAGGAGATACTCAAAGCCTTGGATAAATCCGCAGCCCGATCGACGTAGACGTGGCAGAGTCCTTCACCGTGGCCCAACACCGGAATGCGGCTATGTTCGGCAACATAACTCACAAATTCGCGCGAGCCCCGGGGAATAATCAGATCGATATCGTCGGCAAGCGACAGCATTTCGCTAACATCGTCGCGCGTGTAGAGCAGGTTGATCACTTGCAAAGGAATCTCTGGGAATTGCCGGAGCGCCTCCTTCCAGATCGAAAAGAGCACTTGATTGCTTTGTATTGCTTCTGTTCCGCCCTTTAGAATTACAGAATTTCCGGACTTCAACGCGAGCGCAGCGATCTGTGGAACAATCTCGGGACGTGCTTCAAAAATAATGCCGACCACACCTATCGGGCATGACTCCTTGTAGAGCATCAGCCCCTCATCCAGCTCAGTCACCGCCAGACTCCGGCCCAACGGGTCCGGCAGCGCGGCTACTTCGCGAACTCCAGCAGTCATCTGCTTGATGCTCTGTTCAGTTATCCGTAGCCGCTCAAATAGCGCAGGCTTCATCTGTCCGGCAGCAAGCGCGCGCAGGGCTTGCTCGCAATCACGTTGGTTCGCATCGAGAATCTCTGTCTTGCGTGCGGCAATCGCATCGGCTGCCGCTTCCAGCGCCGCGTCGCGACGCTCACTGGGAACAATCGCCAGCAGGCGGGATGCAGCCCTGGCGCGACGAGCCACCTCTGCGACATTTACTTGTGCTACTGCTCCTGACATGTGATTCATCTTTGCTCTGAAAGCACCAGGTTGTCCCGTGTGACCAGAACGCGAGAGCGTGGTCCCCCGGCGGTCGTCGCCGGCATCCCTTCAATCAATGCCCTTGCTTCAGCGCTCGCACAATTAATGATTCCCCTCGCAAACTCGTGCCCCTCACAATCGGCAATACTCACAACATCCTGTGGTTCAAACTGCTGCTCGACACGCACGACCCCTGAAGAAAGGAGACTTGCTTTGCCACTGATGATTGCTTCCCGTGCACCTTCGTTTACGATCACTCGCCCACGTACTCCTGCGGCGTAGGTAAGCCAGCGGCGTTTCCCAGCCATGCGCGAAGTTGACATGAAGGTAGTGCCAATTTGCTTGCCGGTAAAAATGTCGTCGAGAACCCCTGGCTGCATCCCGTTTGCAATGACGGCAACTCCGCCTGCTTGCATCGCAATTTGGGCCGCTTCCAATTTCGTCAACATGCCGCCGCGCCCACCCTCGGACGGCCCGGTGGCCAGCCCCTTCACTTCGTCAGTCAGTTCTGCCACAAGTGGGATTAGCGCAGGCTGCGCCCCGATTTTAGAGTCACGCTCCGACCTGCTGGGATCGTAGCGCAGTAAGCCGTCAACATTGGTTAATAATACTAATGCATCTGATTCCAACCGGCTCATCACGAGTGCCGCAAGCCGATCGTTGTCACCGAAGGCCCGCTCCTGGCCCACTGCATATTCGAGTTCTGCGGTTGAGACCGTATCGTTCTCGTTGATTATGGGAAGCACGTTCAGCTTGAGCAGTTTCTCCATTGTGCGGCGCAGATTAGTGTAACGCTTCCAATCCATGAAATCGTCTTCGGTTAACAGCACCTGCGCGATGCTCACGTCATGCACGCGAAACAACTGCTCGTAAGAGTGCATCAAAAGGCTTTGGCCCACAGCAGCGCAGGCCTGCCGCACCACAACATCATTGAGCCGGGACTGATGCAGGCCCAACCGTCCAGCTCCTAAGCCGACCGCTCCTGAAGACACCAACACGACCTGACGGCCCGAGCGCTTCAACTCTGCTATCGACTGCACCAGCGGTTCAATGCTCTCGGGGCAAACGCCGCCTCCTGCGCCGCTGATAATGCTGGTACCGACCTTGATCACTACCCGCTGCGCGGCGCGTAAACGTCTTTGACGTTCTTTTTCGGAATCCTCTTCGAGCATTCGTTCCTGACCTAACTAACTTCTTGAAGTAGCTCCGGTACAACTTCGGCCGGACGAAATTCAATTGGATGCAGCCAGTCTTTGTAACGCTCGTCACGCCCTGCCGTGGCCGCAAAGAAGGCGCTCTGGATCTTCTCCGTCACCGGGCCGCGCCTGCCCTGTCCAATCATGGTGCCATCAACCTCACGAATAGGCGTCACCTCGGCCGCGGTCCCGGTGAAGAACGCTTCACTGGCGGAAAGTAAGTCTGCCAATTGCAAGGCCCTGATTTCCACGCGATATCCCAGGTCTCGCGCCAGCTGCAAAACCGAATCGCGAGTGATGCCGAGCAGGATCGAGTGACGTTCGTCGTTGGTTAGCAATTCTCCGTCGCGCACTATGAAGAGGTTCTCTCCCGATCCTTCAGCCAAGTTGTCGTCCGCATCGAGCAGGAGTGCCTCGGCGAAACCGCGACTGACGGCATCCCGCACTGCCAGCATCGAATTCAGATACTGCCCACATGCTTTAGCGGTGGTCGGCATCATCGTCGACTGGAATTTGCGCCATGGAGAAACCGTTACCCGTACTCCCTGCTCAAGTCCTTCAGCACCAAGGTAAGGCGCCCAGGGCCAGGCAAGAATAACCACCTCGACTGGGTTGTTGGCCGGGTGCACCCCCAGGCTGCCGCTTCCAAGGTAACAGATGGGCCGCACGTAGCAACTGCGAAAACCATTGCGAGCGACAAGCTCGCTGACGCCGGCCACGAGTTCCTGCGGCGAGTAAGGAATCTTAATACCGTGAATTTCGGCCGAGGCAAAAAGCCGATCCAGGTGGGCTTCGAGACGAAACACGGCAGGCCCATCCGGAGTTTCATAGCACCGCATCCCTTCAAAGACGCCGCTGCCATAATGCAGAGCGTGAGCTGACACGTGCGTCGTCGCGTTGGCCCAGGGAATAACCCGGCCATTCATCCAGACCCATTTGCTATTGTCAAACGTCACAGGTTTACTCCTTAAGTGGCACAGACTTAGTCTGTGAACTTTGATTGTAGGGATATTGATGTTCACAGACTAAAGTCTGTGCCACTTTGCGCCGCCTCGCGACAAACTGCACAGCTCAAACTGCCCAGAGTGACTGATCCGGATCCGAGTGCAGCGACTGGTCAGCCCCGCTGGCCCAGTCGGCACGCGTTGCAGTGCAGATGTCGATGGCTACCGTGTCTTCGAGCGCCAGGGAGGAATGTTCGACGCCCCGCGGAATGCAAAGCATCTGGTCCGCCTTGAGCGTCACTTCTCCGCTCGGCAATTGGAAGCGCCAACTGCCTTTTAGTACCAGGACCATTTCTTCATTTTCGTGACTGTGAGGGTGAGTTATCGCCCCCTCCTTAACCTCGATGCGGGCCACCGTGAGGCTTTCACCCCTGGCCACTTTCCTCTGGTAGAGTTCCGTTATCTCTTCCGCCTCAATTTGATCCCAATCACATAAATCCATGTTGCACCTTCCTAGTTCTTTCCTTTGTCGACGAGTCGCCCGGCTGCGAGCCAGGGCATCATCGCCCGAAGCTTCGCGCCCACGCGCTCGATCTGGTGTTCCCTTGTTTTCGCCTCCAACTCACTAAAACGTTTGCGACCGTTTTGACTCTCTTTCATCCACTCACGTGCGAAGGCGCCCGACTGCACTTCCGCCAGCAAATGTTTCATGCGGCGCTTCGTCTCGTCGTTAACCACACTCGGACCACGTGTCATATCGCCGTATTGGGCGGTGTTAGAGATCGAATAGCGCATCTCCGAAATCCCGCCTTCGTAAATCAAATCCACGATTAACTTCATTTCATGCAGACATTCGAAGTAAGCCATCTCGGGAGCGTAGCCGGCCTCCACCAGCGTTTCGAAGCCGGCTTTAATGAGCGAGGTGAGCCCGCCGCACAAAACCGCCTGTTCACCGAACAGATCCGTTTCAGTCTCCTCGCGAAAATTCGTTTCGATAATACCGGCACGCCCACCACCGATCGCCGAGGCATACGCGAGCCCTACGTTCTTAGTGTCTCCACTTGGATCCTGATGAACTGCGAGCAGACAAGGAACACCGGCGCCTCTGCGGTACTCGTGTCGCACAAGATGTCCGGGACCTTTAGGCGCCACCATGAAGACGCTGACGTCGGCGGGCGGCTTGATAAACCCGTAATGGATGGAAAAGCCGTGCGAGAAAGCCAGGAACTTACCCGGCGTCATAGACTCCGCAATCTCACGGGAGTAGACGTCCGGGGCAAGTTCATCCGGCACCAGCATCATTACAATGTCGGCTTCGGCAGCGGCCTGAGCCACGGGTCGCACCTGTAGACCTGACTGTTCGGCCTTGGCCCGTGAAGGGCTGTCAGCTCTCAGTCCCACAGTGACGTTACAGCCTGACTCTCGCAAGTTGTTCGACTGGGCGAAACCCTGACTGCCGTATCCGATTACGGCGATCTGCTTTTCGCGTAGTGTGTCTAGATTGGCATCCTTGTCGTAATAAATTTGCATCTTTAGATCCTCTCAAAGGGGGCGGTTCCGAGTTCCGAGTTTCGAGTTTCGAGTTTCGAGTTCACGCTTTGAGTTCTGGTTTCTGAGCTCCGGACTCGAAACTCGGAACTCGGAACTCGAAACTATCGGGTTCATTCGCCGCTCCAACATCGATGTTAGACAGCCGGCCAATCGCGATGCACCCGGTGCGTGTAATGTCCCGAATCCCAAGCGGTCGCAGCAATTCGATGAGGGCCTCCACTTTTTCCCTGTTACCTGAGGCCTCAACAATCATTCCAGTCTGTGAGATGTCCACTACCTTGGCTCGAAACACCGCGACCAGACTCAAGACCTCCTGGCGCGTCGCACCCGGTGTTGCTGACACGTCGATCAACGCCATCTCGCGCTCGATATGCGGTTGCATCGTGACGTCCTCGACTTCACGCACTCGCGCCAATCGTGAACACTGTTTGACGATCTGCTCGATAGTGCGGTCATCGCCGCGGGTTACGACCGTGACGCGCGACCATTGCGGGTCGGGTGTCTGCCCAACTGAAAGGGTTTCAATATTGAACCCGCGTGCACTGAAGAGGCCGACAATGCGCGAAAGCTCGCCGGGCTGATCAGCGACTACTATGGAAAGTGTGTGACGCATCGTTAGAATTTCGGATTTGAAACCACATTAGCCGCGGATTAACGCGGATCACGCAGATCTGAAAGAGCGTTTCTGTTGATTGTCCGTACCGCGTTCTCATTATCTCTTTGTTTTTCATTCGACCGCTTTCCTTTTCTTTTCAGATCCGCGTTTATCCGCGTAAATCCGCGGCTGATTCTGTATTTGCGAATCCGAAATCCGAAATTCCTCTAAACTCCCTCGCTCTGAACAATCATGTCCCTTGAGTTTCCGCCGGCGGGCACAATCGGAAAGACGTTCTCCTCCTTAGAAACCACAATATCCATCACGGCCACTCCCTTATGTGACAAACCGGCTGCCAGCACTTCCGATAATTCGTGCGGCTGCGTGGCCCGCACTCCAAATGCTCCGTAAGCCTCCGACAGTTTTACGAAATCAGGTGATACCGCCAGGTCCACCTCTGAATAAGCGCGGTCATAAAACATCTCCTGCCACTGTCGCACCATTCCGAGGTAGCCGTTGTTCATGATCAGCACCTTGATCGGCAGGTTATATTGCACCGCAGTGGCCAACTCCTGATTGGTCATTTGGAAACCCCCATCACCCACCACCGCAACGACCAGTTGATCGCCGAGTACGAGTTGCGCTCCGATCGCTGCGGGCACACCAAATCCCATAGCCCCCAGCCCGCCGCTGGTTATCCATTGCCGCGAACGTTTGAAGGGATAGAACTGCGCCGCCCACATTTGGTGTTGACCGACGTCCGTTGCGATCAATGCATCGCCACCGGTCAATCGATGCAGTTCTCTAATCACTGACTGAGGCTTAATCTGATCGGCTGAGCCGGAGAAACGAAGAGGTTGCTCGAGCTGCCAGGCGCGCAGACGTTCCCACCATACCTTGCGTCGCTGTACGCTCTTGTTGATTTCTTGCTGGCCCATGCTCTTGATCTTTTCCAGCAAGGCGGCCAGAGCTTCGCGGGCGTCGGCTATCAGAGAGATTTCGGGCGCGCGATTCTTCCCCACGTTGGCAGGATCGATGTCGATGTGAATGACGCGAGCTTGCGGCGCGAAGGTGGCGAGTTTTCCAGTCACGCGATCGTCGAAACGAACGCCGACGGCTATCAGCAGGTCGCTCTCAGCCACCGCCATGTTCGCCGCATAGGTGCCGTGCATGCCGAGCATGTTCAGGCAGAGGGGATGAACAGAAGGAAAACCACCCAGTCCCATCAGCGTTGGGGTTACCGGCAACTGCAACCCTTGTGCGAATGCCAGGAGAGCAGACGCGGCTCCGGAATTGACGACGCCGCCACCGACGTAAAGCACCGGACGTTCTGCTTGCATGATTGCAGTCGCAGCTTGAGCAACAACGCGCGGGTCAGGGCGGGCCGTTCCATCAGTAAAAGGAAAGCTAATGTTCGTCAAACGAGAGAATGAGGTGCGTGCTGCGGACACGTCCTTGGGAATGTCGATCACGATCGGACCAGGCCGGCCCGTGCTGGCCAGGTGAAACGCTTCGTGTACGACTGGCGCCAGATCCCGTACGTCGCGCACCAGGTAGTTGTGCTTAACGCAGGAACGTGTGATTCCCACGGTATCAACTTCCTGGAAAGCATCGGTTCCGATCAGCGGCGTCGGCACTTGACCGGTGATCACTACGATCGGCGTCGAATCCATGTAGGCGTTGGCAATGCCGGTAAGAGCATTGGTCGCCCCTGGTCCTGAGGTAACCAGCGCTACTCCCACGCGTCCTGAAGCGCGGGCATAGCCTTCGGCCATGTGCACTGCGCCCTGTTCGTGACGCACGAGGTAGTGGGTGATGCGATCACGGGCGCGCCAGAGTTCATCGTAGATGTGCAACACAGCTCCGCCCGGATAGCCGAAGATCGAATCGACGCCCTCCTGTATGAGCGCTTCGATCAAAATCTCGGCGCCGCGCGGCTGTTGCATCTCCAAGTCCAGCAATGGAGATTCGGCTTTGGGAACTAGTGCTATCGGTAGTGCGCTCATTGGTTAACTCATTTGTAGGGGCGTCCCTCCGTGGGCGCCCCAAGTTAGGGTAGCGACGGGCGCCCACGGAGGGACGCCCCTACAAAGTTTTCACGGCAGCCTTGTATCTCCCATCAGGTATCTATCAACACCTCTTGCCGCCCGGCGTCCGTCCGCGATCGCCCAAACGACCAGGGACTGTCCCCGCGCCATGTCGCCGGCAGCGAAAACCCTCGGCACGCTTGTCATCTTGTCCTCATCAACCATCACGTTGCCTCGGTCATCGATTAAGACGCCGAGCTCGGAAAGCAGTCCGGCAGTCTCCGGCCCCAGGAAACCCATCGCCAGGAGGACCATCTCCGCAGGCCACTGCTTTTCAGTGCCAGGGACCTCTTTGGGCACTGGTCGCCCCCCATTTCCATTCGTGGTCCACTCAATCTCAACTGTCTGCACTCCACTTACCCGGCCATTCTCGTCACCAACAAATCGTTTGCTCATCACACTGTATGTGCGCGGGTCCTGGCCAAAAACTGCGGCCGCCTCTTCCTGTCCGTAGTCCAGGCGGTAAACCTTCGGCCACTGCGGCCACGGGTTGTCCGCGGCGCGGCCGTCAGGTGGTTTGGTCAGGATTTCAAATTGCACCAGGCTCTTGCAGCCATGACGCAGTGCAGTGCCAACACAGTCAGTGCCCGTGTCGCCTCCGCCAATAACGATCACGTCTTTGTCACGCGCGGAGAGATAGAGGCCGTCTTCGTGGTTGCTGTCGAGCAAACTCTTGGTGTTGGCCTGCAGAAATTCCATCGCGAAATGAATGCCCTGCAAACCTCGGCCTTCAAGATTCAGATCGCGGGGACGGGTAGCGCCCCCGCACAGCACAATCGCTTCAAATTCCTTCAGCAATCGATCGATCGGATAGTTCTGGCCTACATTCGTGCCGGTGACGAAGCGGATGCCCTCGGCCGACATGAGATCAGTGCGGCGTTGCACGACTTTCTTTTCCAGTTTCATGTTGGGGATGCCATACATCAGCAAGCCGCCAATCCGATCAGCGCGTTCAAAAACCGTTACCCAGTGGCCGGCACGATTGAGTTGGGCGGCACAGGCAAGGCCGGCTGGCCCAGAGCCGATCACGGCAACCTGTTTCCCAGTGCGCTCGGCCGGAGGCTCAGCCAAAACCCATCCCGCCTCAAATCCTTTATCGATGATAGCCTGCTCAATAGTCTTGATTGTGACCGGGTTATCACTGATGCCGAGCACGCACGAGCCTTCGCAGGGAGCAGGACACACTCGTCCGGTAAATTCCGGAAAGTTATTGGTTTGGTGCAGCCGATTGAGCGCCTCGTGCCACTGACCTTGGTACACCAGATCGTTCCACTCAGGAATCAGGTTGTTAATGGGACAGCCGGACGCCGCACCACCCATTACCTGGCCCGTATGGCAAAAAGGCACCCCGCAATCCATGCAGCGAGCACCTTGCTCGCGCAAACCTTCCTCAGAAGAGTGCAGATGGAATTCCCGCCAGTCGGATATGCGCTCCGCAGGCGGGCGGACCACCGGAAGAGTCCGTGTGTATTCCATGAATCCTGTCGCTTTTCCCATGATCAACTAAAGATGAAGGATGAACTTTCTCTCCATTTACCATTTGTCATTTGACATTTCTCAGTTGTCATTTTTATTGGACTGTCCTTCTGAGTTATTTCTGTCAAACTGAGTCGTTTGTCCAATTCCCGCGCGGACACTCGTTCCGTCAGCGAGTGACTGCCGCATGTCAATGACAACTGAGAAATGTCAAATGACAAATGGAAAATGAAAACACCCTTCACCTTTATCCTTTCCCTCGTCACTTCCCGGCGGCGCGGGCGAGAGAGTGGGAGTTCAATTCAAACGCAGCCATCGCTGCGACTTCGTGCGTCATACCTTTTTCCTTCATCTGCCGTTGCGCCTCGAGCACCCGCTGGTAATCGTGCGGAATGATCCGCACAAACTTTGGCAGCCACGCATCCCAGTTAAGTAGTAACTCGGTGGCGCGGCCGCTGCCTGTATTCTCCGCATGCCGGAAGATCATGTTTTTGACTAACTCGATTTCTTCTCCCTCTGTGACTCCCGTGAGTTGGACCATCTCCTGATTGCAACGAGTCGCGAAATCGCCGGTCTCGTCAAGCACGTAGGCAATACCACCAGACATACCGGCGGCAAAGTTCCGTCCCGTTTTTCCAAGCACCACAACGCGCCCTCCGGTCATGTACTCACACCCGTGATCGCCTACTGCTTCAACTACGGCCGAGACCCCGCTATTGCGGACACAAAATCTTTCACCCGCAGCCCCGCCGATGTAGGCCTCACCACTCGTAGCGCCATAGAAAGCAACATTGCCGATGATCACGTTTTCTTCGGAAATGAAGGTCGCTTCGCGAGGCGGATGAACAATGATCTTGCCGCCCGACAACCCTTTGCCTATGTAGTCGTTCGCATCTCCTTCGAGCTTGAGTGTTAACCCTGGCGGCACAAATGCTCCGAAACTTTGGCCCGCGGAGCCAGTAAACGAGAGTTGGATCGTGTCGGCTGGTAACCCGTCCGCCCCGAAGCGTCGAGTTAGATAACTGCCAAGCATGGTGCCTACGGCGCGGTTAATGTTGCGAATGGGCAGCGTAGCTGAAACCGGCGTTCCGTTCTCGAGTGCGGGCCGGCAGAGTTCCAATAAAGTGGTGCTGTCGAGTGATTTTTCCAGTCCGTGTTCCTGCGGGATTTGGCAGTAGCGGCCCACTGACGCGGGCACATTCGGCCGGTAGAGAATGTTCGAGAAATCGAGTCCACGTGTTTTCCATTGCTCGATGCCGGTCCGCATTGTGATGCACTCGGTGTGGCCGATCATCTCGTTGATGGTGCGGTAACCAAGTTCAGCCATCAGCTCGCGAACCTCTTGAGCGATGAAGTGCATGAAGTTGACTACATGCGCCGGATCACCGTTGAACTTTGCGCGCAGCTTCGGATCTTGTGTGGCCACGCCAACGGGACAAGTGTTCAAGTGGCAAACGCGCATCATGATGCAACCCAGGCCCACCAGAGGTGCGGTCGCAAAACCAAACTCCTCAGCACCCAGCAGTGCGGCTATCACGACATCTCTGCCCGTCTTGAGTTGACCATCCGTCTCGATTGTGATGCGGCTGCGCAGGTTGTTGAGCAGCAACGTCTGGTGGGTTTCGGCAAGGCCAAGTTCCCAGGGCACGCCCGCATGCTTAATGCTGGAAAGGGGTGACGCACCTGTGCCGCCGTCGTAACCACTGATGAGAACGACATCGGCATGTGCCTTGGCAACACCTGCGGCTACGGTGCCGACCCCCACTTCCGCCACCAGCTTGACGCTGATGCGTGCGTGGTGGTTGGCGTTCTTAAGGTCGTATATCAGCTCGCCCAGGTCTTCGATTGAATAGATGTCGTGATGAGGTGGAGGCGAGATGAGTCCGACACCCGGTGTCGAATGTCGCACCTTCGCGATCTCCGGATAGACTTTGTGACCGGGAAGTTGTCCACCTTCGCCAGGCTTCGCCCCTTGAGCGATCTTGATCTGCAATTCTTCAGCATTCACCAGGTAATTACTGGTAACGCCAAATCGACCGGATGCGACCTGCTTAATGCGGCTGTTGCGCGAGTCGCCGTTTGCCTCCGGATAGTAACGCGCGGGATCTTCGCCACCTTCACCTGTGTTGCTCTTACCGCCGATACGATTCATGGCGATGGCCAATGCCTCGTGTGCTTCCTTGCTAATAGAGCCATAAGACATGGCCCCGGTCTTAAAGCGCTTTACGATTTCCGTGATTGGTTCAACTTCTTCGATCGGCACGGGACCATTCGGGCCCTTGAGTTCCATCAATCCGCGTAGCGTATAGAGCCGGCGCGCCTGGTCGTTCACTGCTTCGCTGTATCCCTTGAAGGCCTGGAAGCTGTTTGTGCGACAGGCGTGCTGGAGCTTATGGATCGTTTCGGGATTGAAGAGATGAAGCTCACCTTCACTGCGCCACTGGTATTGCCCGCCTTCAACCAGCAGATCTTCATGCGTGGTCCGCTCAGGGAAGCCCTGCCGGTGTCTGAGTTTCACTTCCTCGGCGATGACGTCCAGACCAACGCCACCGATGCGAGATGGCGTCCAGGTGAAATAGCGATCCACGAAATCTTCACTGAGACCCAGGGCCTCGAAGACTTGCGCGCCGCAGTAACTTTGGATCGTCGAGATGCCCATCTTCGAAATCACCTTTACGATCCCTTTGTTAATTGACTTGATGTAATTACCTATCGCTTTTTCCGCGTCGACGCTGGGCAACAATTGGCGGGCACTCAGATCGAGCAGGGTCTCGAAAGCCAGGTAGGGATTTACGGCTGCCGCGCCGTAGCCGAGGAGCAGGGCGAAGTGATGAACCTCGCGCGGCTCACCGCTTTCGATGACAAAACCGACCTGCGTCCGTGTGCCTTCGCGAATGAGATGGTGATGCACACCAGCGACCGCCAACAGCGCCGGGATGGGAGCCAAGTCCTTAGTTAACCCGCGGTCAGAAAGGATGATGATTCCGTACCCGCTGTTGATCGCGGCGCTTGATTGGCGGCAAAGCTCGTCGAGCGCAGCTTCGAGACCGCGCCCGCCTTCATTCGCCGTATAGACCATTGGCAAAGTAATCGACTTGAATCTTGAGTCCCCTTCCTCATAGCTCGCGTCGCCGAGATGTCGCAGCTTTTCCAGTTGCTTGTTGGTAAGAATTGGCGATGGAAGTTTGATTTGTCGCGCACACTCCGGCGTCGGCTCCAGCATGTTCGCTTCCGGGCCCACGGTCGTGGCCGTAGACATGATCAGGTCTTCGCGAATGGCATCCACGGGCGGATTGGTGACTTGCGCGAAGAGCTGTTTGAAATAGCTGTAAAGCAGCTGCGGTCGCTCGGAGAGTACAGCCAGAGGCGTGTCTGAACCCATTGAGCCGATGGCTTCGTTGCCATCAGTTGCCATTGGAGCCAGGAGAACCTTGAGTTCCTCATTGGTATAACCGAAGACCTGCTGGCGTTGTCGCACGGCCGCTTCAGGCTGCTCAAGACTAACGGCCGGACTGGCCAGTTCCTCGAGGTCGACAATGTTGTCTTTAAGCCATTGACCGTAGGGATACTCAGTGGCGATCTGATGTTTAATTTCCTCGTCATCAACAATGCGTCCGGCTTCCGTGTCCACGAAAAACATTCGGCCTGGTTGTAGTCGTCCTTTGCGTAGAACGTTTTCCGCCGGTATGTCTAGTACGCCAACTTCGGATGCCATCACTACAAACCCGTCTTTGGTTACGTAGTAACGAGAAGGCCGCAGACCATTGCGATCTAACACTGCGCCTATCCGTACTCCGTCCGTGAACGCGATCGATGCTTGACCATCCCAAGGCTCCATCAAGCAGGAGTGATACTCGTAGAACTCCTTCTTCTCCTCGCTCATCGACTCGTGACCTTCCCACGGTTCGGGAATCATCATCATTATCGCGTGGGGTAGCGAGCGGCCTGTGAGCGTCAACATCTCCAGCGCGTTATCAAACATGGCGGAGTCGCTGCCGTCAGTGTCGATCACCGGAAGGATCTTGTGTATCTCGGAACCAAAGAACCGTGACTCGAATTTGCTTTCGCGCGCGCGCATCCAGTTGATGTTGCCGCGCAAGGTGTTAATTTCACCGTTGTGGGCGATGTAGCGATAAGGATGAGCCCGCGCCCAACTGGGAAAAGTGTTGGTACTGAAACGGGAGTGAACCAGGCCCAGGGCCGACTCAAGTCGAGGATCGCGCAAATCAGGATAGAAGATGGTTAACTGATCCGCCGTCAACATTCCTTTGTAGACAATCGTCCGACACGAGAGACTGGGAATGTAGAACATGCGCCGTTCGTGAATTCCTCGTTTCGCGGCCTTGCTGATCCGCTTGCGAATCATGCAGAGCCTGCGCTCGAACGCGAGATCGTCAGGAAGACTCTCCTCCCGCCCGACAAAGAGTTGACGAATGATCGGCTGAGAGACTCTTGCAGTTGGTCCCAGCGTTTTGTTATCTGTCGGAACGGTTCGCCAACCAAGCACGCACTGCCCTTCTTCAATCACAATCTCCTCGAATGATCGTTCACATTCAAGGCGGCTTTCTTCTTCTGCAGGCAGGAAAACCATCCCGACCGCGTATTGGCCCGGCGATGGTAGTTCGATTCTTAGCTTCTTGCATTCCTCCGAGAGGAACAGGTGGGGAATCTGAAGTAGTATACCCGCGCCATCACCGGTGTTCTTCTCGCTGCCGCACGCCCCACGATGTTCAAGGTTCAACAAAACCTCAATTGCCTTTTGTACTATCTCGTGGGACTTGCGTCCCTGAATGTCGACGACAAAACCGGTACCGCAAGCATCGTGCTCGCGGTCCGGGTCATATAAGCCCTGCTTCCCTGGCCAGCCCAACTCCGTCATCTTTGAGGATTCCTCTAATCTGGACCTGCTCTAAATGCACAAAAGCCACCAACCTTGCTGGTTAATGGCCTGTTTGGGAGCTTCACATGTCAACAGGCCATCATGTGCTGTCCTTTGTTACGAGCGAAATGACAATAAGCTTGCCGACAGTCAACAGATCTAGATTGGCACTCGGAGAAATTACCGAATCGAATGCCATTGGTTGTGTCGCCGAATTCGTCATGACTGATTTCACTGCAAACGGATTGCTCTATTGCCCCACTGGCTGCGACACTTACCAAAAAAGTCGCCGCCAATACCGCTGCCTTGGGTAGCAATCTAACTCTTTCTGCTCGGTTTCGTATAATTGATTATTTTTTGCTGGTCATAAATTTGGCGCTGATGCCCCACGCCAGTTGTGTGAAAACTCGAATCTTGTTACCAACGAAGCTCGGAGAGGGTAAACGACCCTCCCAACCTACAAATTCGTGCCAGTCGAATGGAACCACTCACCGCCCGGGATCTCGCAGGTCAGGAAGGGCGGTTTACCCCCGCTGACTTTCGTTCGGATCCACTCCTTTGACCTCGTCGAGCGCTCGTTGGAGTCTTCACACAGTCTATTCGGCCAAGTCCTCAAATATCGAAATACATGCTGAATTCCAGGGGATGGGGGCGCATTCTGAGCGGCTGGATCTCCTTCTCCCGCTTATAGCCGATCCAGCGTTCGATAATCTGCGGGGTGAAGACATCGCCCTTGAGCAGAAAGTCGTGATCAGCTTCCAGAGCATTTAGAGCTTCATCCAGTGAGCCCGGCAAACTAGGAACATCCTTTAATTGGTCCGGAGAAAGGTCGTAGATGTCCTTGTCCAGCGGACTGCCCGGGTCGACGCGGTTCTGAATACCATCCAATCCCGCAAGTAGCATAGCTGAGAAGGCGAGGTACGCGTTGCACGAAGGATCGGGCGGGCGAAACTCCAAACGCTTCAATTTTGGACTCGTAGAAAACATCGGAATACGAATAGCAGCCGAGCGGTTTCGTGCGGAGTAAGCAAGGTTCACAGGCGCTTCGAAGCCGGGCACAAGCCGTTTGTAACTATTGGTCGTGGGAGCGGCGAAGGCGACGATCGCAGCCGCATGTTTAAGCAATCCACCGATGTAGTGGAGAGCAATGTCAGAGAGTCCGGCGTACCCATCCCCGGCAAACAGCGGTTTGCCGTCCTTCCAAAGGGACTGATGGCAGTGCATTCCCGACCCGTTGTCACCAAAGAGTGGCTTCGGCATGAAGGTGGCGCCCTTGTGGTGTTTCTGTGCGACATTGCGGACAGTGTATTTGAAGAGTTGCAGGTTGTCGGCGGTCCCGATCAGGGTTGAGTAACGAAAATCTATTTCACACTGGCCCGCAGTCGCTACTTCGTGGTGGTGACACTCCACCTGGATCCCAACTTTCTTGAGCTCGCTGGCGACTTCTCCGCGAAAATCCTGAAGCGTGTCCAGCGGTGGCAGCGGTACGTAGCCTTCTTTGTTACGAATGTGAAATCCCTGATTGCCGTTGCCGTTTGCGCCATTCGTATTCCAGATCGCTTCCGGGCTGTCGAGTGAGAAACCAGCGGTGTGCCCCTCGTTGTGGAATGAAACTTCGTTAAAAACGAAAAACTCAGCCTCTGGACCAAAATAAACTGTGTCGGCAATACCTGTGAATCTAAGGTAGTTCTCCGCCCTGTGCCCGACGCCGCGCGGATCGAGCCAATAGCCCTCCTTGGTGATGGGATCGATCACATTGGCGATAAGACACAACGTTTTCTCACCCATGAAGGCATCGATCCAATAACGTGACGGATCGGGCACAAGCAGCATGTCTGACTCATGAATGGAGGCCCAACCACGTAGGGACGAGCCGTCGAAACCAAAGCCATCTTCGAAAGAACTTTCGCTCAGCTCCTCAATGGGAAAAGTCAGGTGATGCCAGGCTCCTACCAGGTCCGTGAAACGTACATTTACGTAGGAAGCCTGCTCATCTTTGGCGAACTTTAGAACATCCTTAACACTCATTTCTTATCTGCTCCTTGTTGTGATTTAAGATTCTTTAGCACGAATTCCACCCACTCCTTGTACGGTCTCTATCAGCCCCTGATACTGGCGCCGAATTTATTGGCGAATCTAGAAAGTGATCCCATAGTAGACGAACAGTGCGTTGTTTCCTCGTCCCTGGTTGCCGATGCTGTAGCCAATATTTAGCAGGCTGCTTTTCGGGAGAGTGAATGAACATCCAGGCGTCACGTAGCCGAAGGCGTTCTTCCCGCTAAACCAATCGGCAACGAAAGTCACCTTCTTAGCGATCGGCTGCTCATAGCCCAAAATCGCTCCTCCCTGGGTACCCAGCCCGTCGGCCAGTCCCGGTAAGCCATAGGCCCCACCCGTCAGGCGCGGACCGTAAGTGCCTTTCACTTTCTTGCTCGCCACCGAATATACGAACCCGTAGGTGTCTGCTCCAGCCCGGTTCGCAATCGGTGTGTAGAGCAAGCCACCTGCCGATACGGCCGTCCCGTTCTCTTCATTGGCGTAGAATTGCCATTTCAAGTTCGGTGAAACGTAAACCGGTTGGTCCGGAGCAAAAGCATCCAGGACAGAGACATTGATTCCTACCTCCAATCCTTTGGCGACTCCGAAAACGGCGCGCGGCACGTATACCTGGAAGCCACCGTCGTCATGACTCTCAAAGTGGGAGAGGAAATCAAATTCGAGATAGACCTTTTTCTTCGCAACCACATCCGTCGAAGGAACATTGAAAAGGGTTGACTGGGCTACAGCCTTCTGGCTATTCAGCAAAGCCAACAGAACTGCGACTTCCAAAGCGATGGTTCCAGTGATTGATTTAGCCTTGCACATTGTTGTAGTTTGTCTCCACATCGTCTCTCAACGGACGATATCAGTGGCCTATTCGTCTCTGCGCCTGCAAAAGCCAAGACGGGTAGGCCATGTTTCTTTGTTAGGCTGTGGGTCTAATTCACCCGGGCCCCTTACGACCAGTTTCTCCGCTTCCCATCATTACCGCCGCTTCTACGCGAACCTTTGGGCACTGCGGTTGGTAAACTTGGCAAGGTCTCCTGACGAGACTTCTATGATCGAATGGATCTCAGGCGGGCTCATGACAACTGCTATGCCAACGAATATGCGACCCCGATTGACTGGCGAAACCTCAGGATCCCTTGCTGTTATGAGGTTCCGAAAGCGTGGCGCGCACAGTCAGCATCTTCACATCGCGACGTTTTCGTTGGCGACTGAGGCGTCGGCAACAATATTGTCGCTTACTTAGTTCGGCAGCAATTCAAGGCGTCATCGGATATTTTTCAGAGGGATCGCCGAGAGCTTTTATGCCTTACCGGCAACCCGCGTGGGGCGACATGTTTGTAGTCAGGGTCAAAGCAAACAACAAAAACGTCACGCGATTCGCAGTCACCGAAACGAGGCGGAAGGAAAATACGCTAACGAATCTAACCCGTTCCTTTCGTTACCGCGCCCGTTGATGTCCGGTATGACGCTTGCTCTTTAACAACTTGATCTTAGACAAACTTTCCAATTTGCCACTGGCTTGGGCGACTTCAGTGCACGTACATGGCGACAAACCACACCGAGACAATCTTCGCGCCCCGCAAGCGAAGCCACAGCGAGAAAGTGTTGTCGCATGCTGCGGTGCGGTTTTCCTTAGACCAATCTCTAGCCAACCCGGCCGCAGTTTCTCAGCAGTTTCGAACTTTTCTCAAAATTGAAGATCAGCGTTTGAAAATAGCGCACCGCTGCGGCGCGCCCGGAAGGCAAACGGCTTCCGCCCGCAGCTCGATTCTCGATTTGGTAGTTGAGCAGGCCTATCATGCAGCTACTCGACTTGTTCCGCACGGGCAATCTTTTGCCGAAGTGGGGAGCGGCTGTGCAGTGGTGGCTTTGGGCGGTTACGGCCGTGGCGAGCTAGCCCCCTACTCAGATCTCGATCTCCTCTTTCTTCACTCAAACCATCACGCCTTACAAGCCCGGAGCCTTGTTGAACAGATGTTGCGTCTGCTGTGGGACGCGGGGCTGACTGTAGGTCACAGCCTTCGCAGCGTAGCTGACTGTGCCAGCGCGGCACATGCTGATCCTCATTTTCAAACCGCCCTGGTAAGCACGCGAATGTTGGCCGGTGATGCGACGCTTTACGATTCTCTACTGGAGATGCTTGAAAGAGATCGACGCAAACGGACCGACGCCTTCCTCGCAGCTATCCGAAACGAACGTGACGCGCGATACATGAAGTTTGGCTCGGTGGTATGCCTCCAGGAGCCCAACCTAAAGGAGAGTGCCGGCGGACTTCGCGATTTCCACACCGCCCTCTGGGCGGGATACGGGCGCTATGGCTGCCGGACACTGGAGGAATTGAGGTCTCGCGAGATCGTGACGGAAGCCGAACAACGCAACGCGGCCCGGGCCGTCGATTTTCTCTGGCGGGTCAGATATGCCGCTCACCTCTCGACGCGCCGGAAGACAGAACGTCTGGCACTGGATCTGCAGACCACTTTGGCTCGCGAATTTGGCTATGAGTCGAGTGCTTATTTGCTGGCTTCCGAAGCATTCATGCGCGACTACTACCGCCACGCACGTGAGTTGTACCGCTTCAGCGAGACGCTGCTCGCGCGCGCCTCAGAGACGGAAACGAAGGCAACCCATTGGTGGAATAGAAGACCTGCGCAACCTGCTCCTGCCGAGCCGCTGTCGATCCGGAAAGGGCTTCTGGAGCTGGAAGGCGATGCCCAACTCTTCACCGAAAATCCTTTGCTGATTTTCGATGCCTTTGCTCTGGCGCAGGCGGCTAGTGTTCCCTTCGGCCATCTGTTGCAAGAGGCGGTGCGCAAAAGCCTCACGCTGCTGAACCACAAATTCCGCGCGTCAGCCGAAGCCTCACGCGCGTTTCTCAAACTCTTAAGTAGACGCGGCCGTGGCGGATACGTATTGCGCCTGATGCACGAGGTCGGGTTCCTGGGTCGCTTTATGCCCGAGTTTGAACGTATCAGTCTCCTGATTCAGCACGATCTGTATCATCACTACACCGTCGATGAGCACACACTCAAGGCCGTCGAGGTACTAGACGAACTGCATGTCAATCAGGATAAGCAGCGCGCACACCTACGGATCATCTTCGAGGACATTGAAGACCCGGCTCTGCTCTATCTGTCCATCCTTTTGCACGACATCGGTAAGGGGCGGGGTCGCGGTCACATTCCCCGCGGAGTAAAGATTGCCGAGCGCGTCTGTGCACGTCTTGGGCTCGAAGAGAAACAAGCGGCGACGGTTCTGCTGCTGGTCAAGGAACATGTCGCGATGGCTCAACTAGCGCAGCGACGTGACTTAAACGAACCACAGGTAGTAAGCGACTTTGCGACGCAGGTAGGAAGCCTTGACGCACTTAACTCACTGATGCTCCTAACCTACGCGGACCTGAACGCTGTCGCGCCCGGCGTCTGGAGCGAATGGAAGAGCACGCTGCTGTGGGAAGTCTATCGTCGTACCCGGACTTTGTTGACTGGCACAGATGCGATTCCGAATGACATCGAAAAGCTCGCGCGATTCAAGGAGCAGGGGGTGAATTCCCTTGAAGGCTTGCTGCCGATTAGTGAAGTTGAGCGTCACGTTGCTCTGCTGCCGGATCGCTACGTCAGGGTCACGCGTCCGCAGGCTGCGGCAATTCATATTCATTTGATCAAAGAACTCAAAAACGAGGTCTTTGCGCACCGGTGGCTAAGGCATAGCCGGGCCTCTACTGAGTTGACGATCTGCACTAGGGATCGACACGGCTTGTTTGCCGACATCGCTGGAACTCTGGCCGCGCACGGTATTGAAATCCTGAGTGCCGAACTCAACACGCGCGAGGATGGCATTGCGCTCGATGTGTTCATGTTACGTGAAGCCTCGACGCACCACGCGATAGACATACAGCGTTATCCGGCGATTGAGCGCGCGCTCCGCAAGGCCATTGCGGGCGAATCGGATATTGCGGCGCTGGTAGAACGGTGGCGAACCAAACATGCACCTCGTAAACGAAACTCGACTCAACACGCGCAGCAGCACAATTTGCCGAAAGTTGTCTGTGACAATGAGGCGGCCGGGTCGTGCACGTTGATTGAGGTACATGCTATCGATGAACCAGGGTTGGCTTACAAGATCGCGAGCGCGCTGGCCGAACTGGGTCTCGATATTGTGTGCGCTAAAATAGCCACCGAAAAGAGCGACGCGCTCGATGTCTTTTACGTGACCGATGCGGATGGGATGAAGCTCTCGACGACGACAATGATCTCGGTTGAGGTAACGCTGGCCGAACGACTTAGGTGCGCCAGGGAGAACTCAATCATTGCCGAGACAATCAAAAACCTAAGGAGAAGAGTTGATGAAAAAGGTTGAAGCGATTATTCGCCCGCACCTCCTGGACGCCGTTAGAACTGCGCTCCAGGAAGTAGAGGTGATCGGAATGACAATTAGCGAGGTCCAGGGCTATGGACGCCAGCGCGGTCATACTGAGACTTACCGGGGCGCGGAATACCAGATCGAGTTTATTCCCAAGATTAAGCTTGAAGTAGTTGTTCCGGATGAGATTGAGAACGCCGCAATTGACGTGATTATCAAGACCGCTCGGACTGGAAAATTTGGCGACGGGAAGATTTTCGTCGTCCCGCTAGACGACGTTATTCGCATACGCACCGGAGAGCGCGGCGAGGCAGCACTTTGAGTTTCACCACTTCGGCATGTTCGGATCGGAGATCTGAGATCTGAGATCTGAGATCTGAAATATCTGAAATATGAAGTCTCAGATCCAAAAGCGGTATCAGGGTCCACCTTCCTGACCTGCGAGATGACTACGTTTGAGAGGTTGTTTTAAAGCGGACAACCCGTCTCACAAGAGTGGGACGGGTTGTCCGCAGCAGGGCACCGCTGAATAATGGTCAGCGGCTACAATGTGGACGCCTGTGCAAGACTACTGACTGATGGCTCCACGGGATGAAGTTCGAAATCCAGTGCATATCCGTCCTCGCCATGTTGGCTGAGGTCGAGTCCTCGAATCTCTTCCTCCTCACTTACACGCAATCCGATGAACACGTCAACGAGTTTAAGGAGAATGAACGAACCGATCACCGCCAGGGCAATGGTAATCCCGACGCCGATTAGCTGGTTCAGGATTTGTCCGGCGTTTCCGTCAACCAGACCCACTGGTAGCGGACTGCCTGCAGCGTCCTTGAAGATGGGATTGATGGCCCGCGTCGCGAAGACGCCGGTCAGGAGCGCACCGATTGTCCCGCCGGTGCCATGTACGCCGAACACGTCAAGCGAGTCGTCATAACCGAAGATTTTCTTAACCTCGGTGACCATCAGGAAACAACCGATCCCGGCGACAAGGCCGATTGCCAGGCTAGCCGTGGGCGTGACGAACCCTGAGGCTGGCGTTATTCCGACCAGCCCGCAGACAGCTCCGGAAATCGCGCCGAGCACGGTGGGTTTGCCTGTCCGGAACCACTCAGCTGCCATCCAGCCCAACGTTGCCGCCGCTGCCGCCAAGTGTGTGGCGGTGAACGCACTGCTGGCCAAGCCTCCAGCGCTGAGCGCGCTACCAGCATTGAATCCGAACCAGCCGACCCAAAGCATGCACGCGCCTATGACACTTAGCACAAGGTTGTGGGGCACCATCGCAGTCTTCGGATAACCGACGCGTTTTCCGATGTAGATCGCACAAACCAATGCCGAAAACCCCGAGGCTATGTGAACCACCGTGCCGCCGGCGAAATCCAACGCCGGTACGACGCCGCCGAGCGCTGCATTAAGAAAACCACCTTTGCCCCAGACCATGTGCGCCAACGGGAAGTAAACAACAGTCGACCAAAGGATCGAGAAGACGAGCATAGCGCTAAACTTCATCCGCTCGGCGAATGCCCCCGTAATCAAGGCCGGCGTGATGATGGCGAACATCAGTTGGAACAGCATGAAAGTCTGTTGCGGGATTGTCGCCGCGTAATCAGCATTCGGTAGGGCACCGACCCCGCGCAGTAACGCGTAGCTGAAATTACCGAAGAAAGGCGTCCCCTCCGCAAAGGCTATGCTGTAGCCGTACAAGGCCCATAGGACAGTGATAACAGCCATCAGCACGAAGCTCTGCATCATCGTTGCCAGGACGTTCTTCTTCCGGACCAAACCGCAATAGAACAAGGCGAGGCCCGGACCAGTCATCATCAGCACGAGCGCTGTGCATACCAACACCCAGGCATTGTCACCCGCTGACTGAGCACTCACGGCGGCGGCTTCGATCTTAGCCAGTCGCTCCTCCATGGATTGGTCCGCCACCTGGGCCAGGGACGTAACCGAGTTTGCGGCTACGCAAAGCAATGCAAACGCTGGGATGTGCGCTCGCCGAAGGGGATTCATAGTTGCAGCCTCCTTAAGTTTTTCGATTTTCAAGTTTAGTCCGCGGAGTCGTTCGTAGTGCATCGAGATCGACGGCACAAAAACTGTCTGAGGTTCTTTTTCAATTACCTACCCTTACAAGCGCCATGCCATGTGATTGAAGAGCCTCGAATTAACTGATTTTGCTGAGAACGAATGTAGAATGCAGGGACAGAGGCAACAGACTAGCGTGTTAAAGGATGGTGCGATAACAGATTTGTCAGAGATTAGGAGATTTACGACAAACTTGTCATCCGTTTCGGTCGACTGCTTGCGGATTTCTTAAATGATTGAATGGTGGTGGGAATATTGTGTGTTATCGGGATCCGTTCTTTGCTGTTCAGTTCGCCTGCCTACAAGAAGACTCGCCGCCTGGATCTGTAGACCCCAGCGGGGATTGAGCTAATAACAAACCTCTGGAGCCGGGCTCTTCGTCCTCGGTTCCTACAATGTTGTTGCCCGGCATCCAGTCCTATACAAATTTGTTTTCACCTAACCAACCTGACGGCATCGTTTGATTACCCTCTTTATCTGCACCGAAATAACGGCTATCTTAGGCCCAACGCCGGGAAAGGCAATTGCCTGAAATGGAACTGACCCAACTTGAGTTTTTTGTAATGGTGGTAGAGCAAGGCAGCTTTTCGAAGGCTGCTGTGCGGGTTTACCGGACCCAACCCGCGGTGAGCATTGCCATCCGGCGACTTGAAGAAGAAATTGGCGCTCCCCTCTTCGACCGCTCCCAGAAAACACCGACGCTGACTGACGCGGGACAACTCGTCTACGACTACGCTCAGCGAATATTGTCACTACGAGACCAGGCTCAGGACGTAGTCTCTGAGTTGCGCTCGCTGGAGCGGGGTCGCGTTAGGATAGGCGCCAACGAGAGTACTTCACTCTATCTGCTGCCTCATCTCATTCTGGAGTATCGAGCCCAACATCCAAGCGTGAAGGTCGAAATCTTTCGCCACGTGTCTGAACGACTGCCGCGAGAGGTATTGGATCGCAACGTTGATTTCGCACTGCTCGCCTATGAGCCGGTCGACAGCGACCTCGAATCGTTCCCGGTGTTGCATGATGAACTCGTGCTGATAATGAATCCGGATCATTCCCTGGCGAAATCTCAGTCGGTGAAAATCAAGGACCTCGGCAAGGAGTCTTTTCTTGCGCATAACGTCAAGACAGCCTCCCGCCATAAAGTCATTGAAGCCTTCACGCAACACCACACCCCCCTGAATATCACCCTTGAACTGGCCACGGTGGAAACCATCAAGCGTTTCGTGCAACTGAAGCTGGGGCTCGCGTTTGTTCCCAGAATGTGTGTCGTCGAGGAACTTGAGCGCGGCACCCTCGCCACCGTTCCGGTAGAGGGACTGACCTACGCCCGGACGTTGTGGGCAACCCATCGGCGCGGAGTCACCTTTTCGCACGCTGCCGCCGCCTTCGTCGAAGTACTGCGTCAGCAAGCCAAGACACAATCTGAACTAATTGGCTAAGTCGGAAGCCACGATTTGTGCGGTCACGCGGACAACCAGGTCAATTCGATGTATATTCGTATATATTGTCTGGGCAGGTGATTTGTCAGATTTATCTCTGCATAAAAATTATCGTTTTGACTTGATTGAACCTTGTTTCTACGATGACCAATTTTTGGCAGGCCTCTGAAAGGATGGTGCGCACCGATTTCACAGCTAAGCCAGAATGGTTATGAAGAGAGCGCACGAGAGCGTCTCTCGCCACCAACGGTGACCTTTAAAATGTCGTCTGAGCAGGAGGAAACGCAAAGGCTGGCAACAATCCTGGAGACCGGTCAAATGCTGGCCGGGACGTTTGAGCTCAAAGACGCTATGTCCCGTGTGTTGGCAATGCTCGGCCGACACCACGGAATGATGCGTGGCGTGGTGATGCTCCTGGATCTGGATACGAATGAATTACGTGTGGTGGCTTCTCATGGGCTGGATGAAGACGGAGCGCGACGGGTGAAATATCAGATAGGGGAAGGCATCACCGGGCGCGTGGCCCAAACCGGAAAGTCCATAGTAGTTCCCCAGATCAGCCGCGAGCCTATGTTTCTCGATCGGATGGGTGCACGAAAAAAGACACTCAAACAGCAGGAGCTGAGCTTCATCTGTGTGCCTGTGTTGGTAAACCGTAAGTCCGTAGGAGTGTTAGGTGTCGATTTGCGTTACAAATCGGACCGTAACTACGAGCAGACCTCCACTTTTCTGTCAATCATCGCTTCGATGATCGCGCAGGCCATCAAGGTTACCCATCTACTCGAGGCAGATAAGCAACGACTCCTCGACGAAAACATTCACCTCAAACAGGAGTTACGCGAGCGCTACGATTTCAGTCACATCGTGGGTAACTCCAGTCCGCTGCGCCAGGTCTACGAACAAGTGACGCAGGTAGCCCGGACCAACACGACCGTGCTCTTGCGAGGAGAATCAGGCACCGGAAAAGAGTTGATCGCGCACGCCATACACTACAACTCATTGCGAGCAAACAAACCCTTCATCAGAGTGAGCTGCGCAGCACTGCCTGAAACTCTAATTGAATCTGAGTTGTTCGGTTATGAGAAGGGCGCCTTTACGGGCGCTCAAGCTCGCAAGAAGGGTCGTTTCGAGTTAGCAGAGGGCGGCTCACTTTTCCTTGATGAGATTGGCGATCTGAATGTGTCCACGCAAATCAAGTTGCTGCGCGTGCTGCAAGAACGAGAGTTTGAACGACTCGGAGGTACGGAGACAATCAAAGTAAACGTCCGTCTGATCGCTGCTACCAACAAAGAGATGGAACAGGCGATAGCCGCCGGGCAGTTTCGTGAAGACCTGTACTACCGTCTCAACGTCTTTGCTATCTTCATGCCTCCTCTACGCGAGCGGAAGTCGGACGTGTTACTGCTGGCAGATCATTTTCTGGAAAAGTATGCGCGCGAACATGGGAAGAGTATCAAACGCATCTCGACGCCGGCGATAGATATGCTGACCAGTTACCATTGGCCGGGCAATGTAAGGGAACTCGAGAACATCATCGAACGCGCGGTATTGGTCTGTGAAACTAACGTCATCCACGGTCATCACCTGCCGCCGACGCTGCAAACGGCTGAAGGCTCGGGCACTGTGACCCGTCTGCAACTCGAAGCCACTGTGGGCGCTTTCGAGCGAGACATCATTATGGATGCCTTGAAAACCACGCGTGGTAACCGGAAGACGGCCGCCAAACTGCTCGATACAACCGAACGGGTTATCGGTTATAAAGTCAGGAAGTATGGAATTGACTGCGACCGCTTCCGTTCGTAGATCCTAAGACCATCCGCAGATTACCCGGAATGGTCTTTGAACTTTGGTCTTTGGACTTTGTTTGTGTTTTCAGCGATCCGAGTTCATCGTCAACTTGAGAAGACTCAAAGTACAAAGACCAAAGTACAAAGACCGAAGACCTTCCTGGTGCAATCTGCGGACAGAATTGCTTGACAACGTTAGTTCGTAGTCGTTAAGGTTCGGCATTCTCGTAAGTTTGCTCTTTAAATTTAAGTAGAGGCGCGACCTCCAAAAGTAACCAGTGTGTAGTTGGGCCGGTGAAGGTTCGGTGTTCCGGAATGTCTGGTGAAAGGGGAAGGTCGCCGAAGCCCATGAGGGAAGCCTTCATCCTGAGGGGCTGGTTACTGCGGCTAAATCCGCAGGACTGTCACCATTAAAAGTGGTGGAGAGCTACGACCCGGATTGGCGGCGCGCGAGTGAAGCGCCTTCACTTTGATACCTGTTTAGAGGTCGGTCGTGTACACACACTACCGGCCTTTTCTGTTTTCTGGTCGCACGGGCAGGCGCGGAATTTTGCAGTGGCAATTTCGAAATTCACAATCATGAAGTTTGGCGGCACGTCGGTGGAAGATTCGCCGGCGTTTGAACGCCTGGTAAAAATCGTACGCAATGTACACACGCTGAAAGCATCCTGTCCCGTCGTCGTAGTTTCGGCAATGAGCGGCGTGACGAATGCGCTGCTTGCGAGTGTGGGTCAGGCTACGACTGGCGACCCGGAAGGCGCAATTCATTCGCTAGAACCACAATGGGAACGGCACCTCGCTGTGGCGCAGGCTCTCACGAGGGAATCGGCGGCGATTAGAGTCTTATTGCAAACAGCGAAGCAAGAAATCTCGGACTTGCTGCGAGCAACCGCCGCTGAAACTATGCCGCGCCCGCTGCTGCAGGATTTGATCGTTTCTTACGGCGAACGTCTTTCGGCCGCTTTACTCGCCGCAGTCCTTCGTCAGGCAAGTTTACCCGCTCAGCATGTTGATGCTCGCCGTTGCATCATCACCAACGGAGAACATGGGCGCGCCGAGCCTTTGCAGTCCGAGACCTCACGACGAACGCGGGCAGAGCTCGACTCGCTCATAGTTGCTGAAAAGATTCCGGTGCTCGGCGGCTTCGTTGGTGCGACGGTTGATGGGACCACTACCACGCTCGGTCGGGGTGGTTCTGACTACACGGCGGCGCTATTGGGCGCTGCGCTGGCGGCTAATGAAGTGCAAATATGGACCGACGTCACCGGGGTACTCACAGCCGATCCACGCCTGGTCAGCCAGGCGAGGACCATCACCCGCCTCTCTTATGCGGAAGCTGCTGAACTCGCTTACTTCGGAGCAAAGGTGCTCCATCCAAAAACAATTCAACCTGCAATGGAACAGCGTATTCCAGTGCGCATCTGCAACGCGCGCGAGCCGGCGGCGGCTGGCACGATAGTCTGCTCCGATACTGAATTGTCACCACGCACTGTAAAAGCCATTGCCCACAAAACCGGAATCACTATCGTTCAGGTCACTTCGGCTCGCATGCTCGGCGCCTATGGATTTCTGCATGCCATCTTCGAAGTCTTCAACCGCCATCGTACCGCCATTGATATTGTGACCACATCGGAGGTCAGTGTTTCTTTATCGCTTGACGATACCAGCAAGCTGACAGCCATCGTTAATGAGTTGAAGCAACTGGGAGCAGTTCGGGTAGAGCACAATCAGGCGATCATTTGTATCGTAGGCGAAGGGCTGCGAGCCACGCCGGGGATAGCCGCGCGTATCTTCAATTGCCTTAGCGACATCAACGTTTCTCTTATTTCGCACGGCGCGTCGAGTGTTAATGTGACTTTCGTAGTCGAGGAAAAGAACGTTCGTACGGCAATCTCGCGGCTGCACGCTACATTCTTCGAGCACAACGCCGCGGAGATCGGTGAGGCAGCAGTTGCATGAATCTATTCTCACTGACGCGAGCGCTCATCGACATCCCTTCCCTGACTGGTGCTGAGATGGAGATCGCCGGTTTTCTGGCGTCCCATCTGATCGTCCGGGGCTACAATGTCGAACTCCAGCAGGTAGCAGCCGGTCGTGCAAATGTGATGGCCACGACAACCGGTCTGCCAAGGGTCTTCCTCTCTACACACATGGACACGGTGCCTCCTCACATCAAGGCCACGGAGGATGACAACTACATTTACGGTCGTGGTGCATGTGACGCGAAGGGAATCATTGCGGCGCAGATCTCCGCCGCTGAACAATTGCGTGCCGAAGGTATTAACGACATTGGTCTGCTTTTTACTGTGGACGAAGAAGCAGGCAGCGTGGGCGCGAGCACCGCGAATGATCATCCACTGGCTGCTTCCTGTGAGTATTTGATTAACGGAGAGCCCACTGACAATAAGCTGGCCACCGGCACGAAAGGCTCTCTGCGATTAAGGATCAAGGCCCAGGGTCGCGCCGCCCATTCGGCCTACCCTGAGCTTGGGCATTCCGCGATCGATGCTCTGCTGGACGTGCTTTCAGACGTACGTCAATGTGTCTGGCCATCAGATGAACAGTTCGGAGACACCACTTGCAATATCGGCACGATCAATGGGGGA
>JAMQPH010000721.1 GCA_023717605.1 Pyrinomonadaceae bacterium | reverse complement strand
TCACGCACGGGAGAGACCGTCGACTCGGGTGTTCTGGCGAATCAGCGCCGGCAGTAGCTCCGTTCATTTTCCATTTCTCATTTCTCATTTTTCATTGGGCTGTGTTTCTTGAGTGGTTTCAGTGACGATGATTCATGACTCCACACCTCGGCGGTTGTGCGATGAAAAATGAGAAATGAGAAATGGAAATGAACCCATCCTAACAGTTGGGCTAGTGCGCCCGCGTTCTGCGCTTCTGTTCTCCCTTCCAACTTTACCAAATCCATAGGTACAATCCTCTTCTCCTTAGAACAATAGGCCCGGAGGTTAAGAAATGACTTTCTTGTCTCGCAATGCCCATCAGTGGTTTGGTGCGTTCCTCGTCTTGAGTCTCGGCCTTGCGCTTCTTTCATCGTGCGCCAAGTCCAACGGGCCGGATGCCGGCTCCAACGCCAAAGGGACACCTGCGGAAGCTGAGCAGTTTGTTGCGGCCGCTGAGAAGGGGCTGCTTGCCCTCAACATCAAGTACGCTCGAGCGGACTGGGTGAAGAGCACCTTCATAACCGACGACACAGAAGCCCTTTCGGCCGAGGCGAACAAACAAGTGATCGAAGCAACCACGGAACTGGCGGAACAATCCCGTCGCTTCGACGGAGTGGAGCTGCCTTATGACACGGCACGCAAGCTAAAACTCATCAAACTGGCGCTTACCCTGCCGGCGCCCTCAGATGCAGCTGAACGCGATGAGTTGACAAAGATCGCCGCCTCCCTGGAAGGCGACTATGGTAAAGGCAAATATTGTCCCGACGGAGATAAAGGAAAGTGTCTCAGTCTTAGCGAGATGGAGGTAATTCTCGCGAACAGCCGCGACCCGGAGGAACTCAAACGCGTTTGGCTGGGCTGGCACCAGGTTTCGCCGCCCCATCGCAAAGACTATCAGCGCTTCGTCGAGCTCAGTAACAAGGGCGCGAAAGAGATGGGCTTCAAAGATACCGGTGCGATGTGGCGTGAAAAATACGATATGGAACCTGACGCCTTCGCCGCTGAAATGGAGCGGCTCTGGCAACAGGTGAAGCCGCTTTACGATTCGCTCTACACCTACACTCGCAAGAAACTGATCGCCAAATATGGCACCCAGGTGGTGCCCAACGAAGGGCCGATTCCTGCCCATCTCTTCGGCAATATGTGGGCCCAGCAATGGAACAATATCTATCCGCTGCTGGCACCAGCGGGCGGTGACCGAGGTTACGATTTAACCGAGATACTCAAAACCCGAAACACCGATGCAAAGCAGATGGTGCGCTACGGCGAGGGCTTCTTTACTTCCGTGGGTTTTGAACAGTTACCGGGAACCTTCTGGGACCGATCCCTATTCGTAAAGCCGGCAGATCGTGAAGTGGTCTGCCACGCCAGCGCCTGGGACATCGATTACGAGAAGGATGTGCGACTGAAAATGTGCATTCAGATCCGAGAGGAAGACTTCACAGTTGTCCATCACGAGCTCGGTCACAATTATTACCAGATGGCTTATGCCGGCCAGCCCTTTCTCTATCGCGACAGTGCCAACGACGCCTTTCACGAAGCTATCGGCGACACCATTGCCCTCTCTGTAACTCCGCCTTATCTGAAGCAGATTGGGTTGATTGACAAGGTGCCGGATCAGAGTGCGGACATCGGTTTTCTTTTGCAGCGATCGCTGGAGAAGGTTGCATTCCTGCCGTTTGGTTACCTGGTGGATCAATGGCGCTGGAAAGTTTTCTCCGGGGAAGTGGGTCCAGGCGATTACAACAGTGCCTGGTGGGCTTTGCGAGAGAAGTATCAGGGAGTGGCTCCTCCTGCGCCGCGCACGGAGCAAGACTTTGACGCGGGCGCGAAATACCATGTCCCCGCCAACACACCATACGCTCGCTATTTTCTCGCGGCGATTCTGCAGTTTCAGTTTCACCGCGCCCTATGCCGTGAAGCGGGGTTCAACGGACCGTTGTACCAATGTTCGATCTACGGCAACAAGAAAGCCGGGGAAAAGTTGAAGCAAATGTTGGCCATGGGTCTGAGCAAACCCTGGCAGGAAGCTCTCAAAACCATGACCGGCGAAGACAAAATGGACGCTACCGCCATCATCGATTACTTCGCCCCGTTAAAGCAGTGGCTGGATGAAGAAAACAAAAAGCCTTGAGTAGGTTGGAGTAGTGGACGGAGATCACGGGGCAGCCGGGACAGTTTTGATTTCCGTGATGATCTCTCCTTTGCCCGTCTCAACAACTGTGAACTCAACTTTGTCGCCGACGCGGAGCGACTCCATTTGGGATCTGTCTTTAACGGGCCATTCCATCTGCATCGCAGGCATCAATCCCTCGATCTCTTCATGATCGATTTCTACCCAGCCCTCTTTGAGGTTAATGATCGTGATAACTCCTTTGGCGGGATACGGCTTGCCAATGATCACAGTCGGCACGTCCATCGCGTTCCTTACTGCAACGGCTGGCGTAGGCGATGGAACAGCCGCCTGCGGCCGTGGCGGTAGCTTCGAACAAGAGCCGGACAGTATCGACGGCAAGACTATCAACAGTAAGATTCGATGTCCGGTACCAATCCGGCATCGGGAATTGTTCTTCAACTCTGACATCCCTCAAATCTGAGAATAGTGACCTCAATTTCCACTCTTGTCTGCGCAGCAGAGGTTAACAGCCCAAACTGCGGGCTTCAATCATTTACATGGCGAATGGAGTTTTTGATCCGGACTGGGGATCAGCTGGGAGGAATGCCGATGGTAAGCGAGCCTTGAGAGTCCTGACTTCAACTCAAATCAGAACTCAATCGCGGGCGAGTTATTTATGTGGACGTCAACGGATAACGTCTGCCGCGGCGAATGTTGCCACAACATCAGCCGGCCAGTAACAATGCCTTGTGCTTTCGCGCACTGTGGCTAACCTAACCTGGATAAACTCCTCGGTGGTCAGCATTGGGGCCAGTACCCTATTGGTCTTAGCCTTGTTGAAGGCTGGCCGGATCACTAGGCTCGTTGACACTTTGGGAATCATCCCTTGAGAGTTGCGAACTGCCCCCGCGAGTTCCACCTCATCGGCTCCGAGGGAGTCGGACGCAAGAGGCATTTCCAAAGGTGATACCGAATGTAACCATCGTCGTGGCGCTTTTGCTAGCGACAGCGGATGGTAATCTAAGCCCTCATCCGGCAGCGGCGCTGCCGCAACGGCGGTAGAGATCTGTCGACGTTTAAGCTCAGCGAACGCTTTCATATTGGACTCCTTTCCATGATAGAAAACACCAATTAAGCCCACCTTCCAGTGTTTTGTTTGAGTCAGGTAACTTTAACTTGCTCAATGTGTTAAGTCGGCGCAGGATGGCTAATGAGTTACTCTGAGCCATCGCCAGTGCCCCAAAAACCGATTTTTCTGTAGCAACATCGGAGCCACGCCCACCGGCCTTATCTGCTAGGCGTCTGAATGTTGACGTCAATAGTCTTATTGCCGCTGAAAATACGGCCACCAAAAACGAAAAGCCCAACCACCACGACACTCACAAAGATCACCTGGATGGCCACTACTCCGGTGCTGCCGCTTCCACCATCGTCTCCCATAGGTCTCTCCTCCTATCCAAATGGTCACCCGGCGGTCGTTTCACCACCGAGTAGTGTTAAAACTAAGCCCCCAGCATTCTTTTCGAAGGCTCTTTTGCAAATGCCGAGCCGACACCGTCGTAACCTTGCAATATTGATATGGAATTAGTTGGCACG
>JAMQPH010000702.1 GCA_023717605.1 Pyrinomonadaceae bacterium | reverse complement strand
CCGCCGGCGCGTCGGATCAAATCCGTAACGAACGAATCACGTCCAGCTGTGTAAAGAGGCTCGGCCGAAAGTTGGTAAAAGACTCTGATTGACTTCGCGGATTTCACAGCTTCCGTAACCGCTGTAGCCCGCCCGCGCAGTTGGCTCACGGTTTCTTCGGCTCTCTGCTCCTGGTTTAGTAGCTTGCCGAGGTTCTGTATCGAGCGGAACACACCTTCAAGATCTCGCGGATCCGTGACGTACACCGCGATCCGATGTTCATCCAACTTTTTTGTAAACGCTTCGAGTTGTGAGGCTGTTGAGACAAGGACAAGCTGTGGCCGGAGGGCGAGTATTCGCTCAATGCTAGGTTGGAGCGTGTCGCCAACCTTCTGCACTTTCTTAGCCTCTTCGGGGTAATCGCAAAATGTGGTATTGCCAACCAACCGATCGCCGGCGCCCACCGCATACGCAATTTCCGTTAGGTTTGGGGCCAGTGAGATGAATCGTTCAATCTTTGCCGGGACTGTGATTCTTCTTCCGGCTTCGTCAGTGACTTGTCTCGTGTCGTGCGTTTCTGTAGTCGGGGTTGACTGTTGGATCGAGCAGGCGAACAGAAGCGAGGTACACAGGACTAAGACCGCCGTCGCGATTGACCTTAAAGCTGTTTGTGTTGAGGTTGTTATTAACAAAAATCCCGCCGATCTCCGTTTCCTCGCTGGGAACAGGCTTTCGGCGGGACTAGATAATGCGCCCGGAATCCGCGCGGCCTGAACACCCTTACGCGAGGTGTTCAAAAGGCTGCAAAGTGACATCGGCAGGTCTTCTGGCTTAGAGCATTTGCCAACTCAACCCTCATCAGAGGCGTTGGCGACAATTCTCATCACAGTGGCGCGACCGCGCGGGATTTGCACCCGCTTCCCTATTCTCCCCGCAATGGGGGCACCCTGACACTTTGATCTAACAAAGAACCATGACATCCGCTTGACTGCGGCCGGACAGTAACATGCGATCTCTGGAGTGTCAAACCAGACCTGAACCACTGGTAGACAGTGCAAGTACTTCGCCATCACAGTGCTGGCGTTGATTCAACCGGAACTGTCCAGTAAGATTCATCGGATTTTGAGAACTGAGGAACTTGCCTAAATGATAAAGACTGTGGAATGGACCAACGAAGGCGTGCGAATGATCGACCAGCGCCTGCTGCCAACGGAAGAAAAGTATCTGACGTTGCGAACCTATGAAGAGGTTGCGGAAGCGATTAAGAAAATGGTGGTGCGCGGCGCTCCGGCGATTGGTGTATCGGCCGCATTTGGACTAGCCCTGGGCGCCAAGCAATCGGTTGGTACGTCGGTGGCAGATCTTGAGGATGATTTTGTTTACATGTGCGAAGTAATGAGCAAGACGCGGCCCACCGCCGTTAATTTATTCTGGGCCATTGAACGGATGCGCGACGCATTTAATCGTGAGAAAGTGCGCACCCAGAATACGGAGGAGATTAAGGCTAATCTTGTTACCGAAGCGCTCAACATTTTCCAGGAGGATATAGATGCGAATCGATCTATAGGGCGTTTTGGCGCACCGCTTATTCCCGACGGAGCCACGGTGCTGACCCATTGTAACGCGGGCGCCCTGGCAACCGCAGGTGACTATGGCACCGCTCTGGGCGTTATCCGTGGGGCGCGCGACGCTGGAAAACGAGTCGCCGTTATCGCCGATGAGACGCGTCCGTTTCTCCAGGGTTTGCGGTTGACCGCCTGGGAACTAGCCAAAGACAACATCCCGGTAACCGTAATCACCGATGGTATGGCTGGACATGTGATGAAAGGCGGAAAAGTAGATTGTGTCGTCGTCGGCGCCGACCGCATCGCCGCCAACGGAGATACTGCCAACAAGATTGGCACTTACATGGTTGCTGTCCTGGCAAAAGAAAACAACGTCCCTTTTTACGTAGCCGCGCCTATGACCACCCTGGATTTGTCGCTTTCCTCCGGTGATCAAATTCCGATTGAAGAACGCGACACTCGCGAGGTTACGCACATCGGCACTCATCAACTCGGTCCGGAGGGTGTCGCCGTTCATAACCCGGCATTTGACGTCACACCAAATGAATTCATTTCGGCAATCATCACCGACCGGGGGGTGGCCCGCGCCCCGTACGTGGTGAGTCTGCAAGCGTTGGCAGCGGCGAAAAGTGTGGGATCTAACGTCTAGCGGTTTTTGATGCTGATGTTCATGAGGCAGCGAAGCGGCTCTGCCTCCACCAGTCGATGGTCAGTTGTAAACCTTCGCGTAGTCCTACCCGAGGCTCGAAACCCAGCAATTCGCGAGCGCGGGAGATGTCGGCCAGACTGTGAACCACATCGCCGGCGCGAGGCTCTTGATGGTCTGCATTCACATGCCCCTTGCCAGTTAAGTCCTTGATTTCCTCCAGAAGTTGGTTCAAAGAAATTCGCCGGCCAGTAGCGACGTTAATCACGGAGCCAAGCCCTATGTTAGTTTCTGCCGCTTTGAGATTCGCTTCGACGACATTGTCGATGTAGGTGAAATCACGAGAATGTTCCCCGTCGCCGTATATCACGGGTCGCTGATCTTTGAGCAGCAAGCTGATGAACCGTGAAATTACCCCTGAGTATTGGGAACTCGGGTCCTGTCGTGGGCCGAAAACGTTGAAGTATCGTAGGGACAACGTCTCAAGCTTGTAGACCCGCGTGAAAACCTGGCAATAGTACTCCCCAACCAGTTTCGCCACCGCATAAGGAGATAGAGGATCGGGCAACATATCTTCCCGTTTGGGCAAGGTTGGCTGATCGCCGTAGGCCGAACTCGAGGCGGCGTAGATGACGCGTCTGACTCTCTTTTCTTTGGATGCGAGCAGGAGAGAGAACGTCGAATCGACCGATGCAATGTGAGTTTGCCGTGGGTTTTCAATAGAACGCGGGACCGAAGGAATTGCAGCTTCGTGAAACACCAGCTCGACGTCTTCAAGTGCACGACGAAGAGCGGTCTCGTCCGCAACACTGGCTTTGACAAAATCAATGTCGCCGCCGATTTCGTCAAGATTCTCAGAGTAGCCCGTCGACAGATCATCAATTACGCGTACACGAGCACCGCTTGACGCAAGGGCCTCAGCGATACTCGAACCTATAAAGCCAGCGCCTCCGGTTACCAACGCTATCCCTGATAAACCCATAGCAGCAAAAACGACGAACCAAACACTGGATCAAGATACTAGATCTTTTGTGGCAGCATCCTATCTACCTATTCCCACATAGTCGAACCCTAGTTCACGCATGTCAGCAGGCTGGTAAATATTGCGTAGATCGGCAACCTTAGGGGCCTTCATCAAATCCCGAATACGGCCCATGTCAAGCGCTCGGAATTGATTCCATTCGGTTATGAAAACCAGCGCATCTGCATCCTTAACTGCCTCATACTCGTCAGCAGCGTATTCGATCTTCGGGAGGACGTGAGATGCTTCAGTCATGGCCACCGGATCGTAGGCGCGTACGTTGGCGCCTCGATCGAGCAAACCGCGAATGATCTCAATTGAGGGTGCCTCTCTCATGTCGTCAGTTTCCGGCTTAAACGCCAGCCCCAGAACTGCAACAGTTTTGCCTTTGAGTTCACCTACCAGCTTTTCAATCTTAGGTAACATTGCTTTCCGTTGCCGCTGATTCACTTCGATAACCGCATCAACAACCAGCGAGTCGCAATCAAACTTGTGGGCCACCGAGGCAAGCGCCCTCGTATCTTTTGGAAAACAAGATCCGCCAAAACCGGGACCGGGATGAAGGAATTTGCTGCCGATACGTCTATCCATTCCCATGGCCCTGGCCACATCGTGAACGTCACATCCAATCTTTTCACACAAAGCAGCGATTTCGTTTATGAAGGAGATTTTGGTGGCCAGGAAGGCGTTGGCGGCATACTTTGTTAGTTCAGCAGCCTCCAACGATGTTATGACTACTGGTGCTTCAATCAAGTAGAGAGGCCGGTATAGGTCGCGCATGATGGCGATGGCCTCTTCGTCTGCGCTTCCTATTACGACGCGGTCTGGTCGCATGAAGTCGCTGATGGCCGCGCCTTCGCGTAGGAACTCCGGGTTTGAAACTACCCCGAAGTTCACTCGTGATTTCTGATTCTCCCGAACTAGACGCCGAATGTGCTCACCAGTCCCAATCGGAACGGTCGACTTCGTCACAATGACCTTGTATCCGTTCATGAACTGGGCCACTGACCGCACCGCAGTCTCCACAAAACTCAGATCCGGCGAACCGTCCTCCTGCGGAGGAGTCCCCACCGCAAGGAATATTACCAGCGCCTGCTCGATGGCCTGCTTAACGTCAGTGGTGAATCGCAGTCGTCCAGACTGCACGTTTTTACTAACCAGTGGCCCAAGCCCCGGCTCATAGATGGGCATTACACCGGCTGCGAGGCGTTCAATCTTTTCCGAGTCGATATCAACGCACGTGACATCGACACCAAACTCGGCAAAGCAGGCGCCTGTTACCAAACCGACGTACCCCGTGCCGATCACCGCGATATGCATTGAAATAACCTTCAGAAGCTTGAGGCGGGATGAATGTCATTATTCAAAACCTTGCGGGTCAAGCACGACTGAGAGTCGCGTGACCCGCAAGGTTAGTCCAAGTGACCGCGCGCCTGGAGTGGTGCTGCGGTGTTTTTCGGCGAAGCCTCGACGACTATCTGCTCGGGCTGATTACAACTACGCTGCCGCCGAAGTTAATATCGTCTTCCCTGGTGGCGAGGATAGCTGCCACAATCGCACCGCCAGCAGCAATCAACAGCACCGCGAGGGCGCCACCGCTCAGGCCATTATCCTCGTCGTCAGCCTGAGGATTCGGCGTTCCGGCAGTACCACTCTCACCCGCCGCAATCTGCTTGACGGCACCACCGGCGCGTAATTCCACGAGACCGGCCAGGGTTGAGACTACGGTATTTCCATGCTTGGCATTCACGGTGAACGACGTTGCCTGAGTTCCATCAACCACCACAGACCCATCTTTGGTTGTGAGGTTCACTGAGATCCCAGCCAATGTTGAAACGCTTGCGGTACCGCTATCGAGCTGACCGGTAATAGCCGTGTCGGTAAAACTGAGCGTCAAGCTTGAGTTCGGTGCTAACTGAACCCGGCCCACCTTGCTGAGGTTAACTGTGGCGCTGCTGCTGTCTGACGTGACGATTACGCTGTCGGAAAACAAAGTGCCGCCAGAAATTGCCTTCTGGCCGTTAACCGTAACCTGACCGAAAATCGACAGCTCTCCAGATGGTACCTTAGCCTCTGGCGACGCCAAAGCAATCATCGAGTAGACGCTTAGGACGGCAACTGACAGAAAGGCCGCGATGGTTTTGCGGCTCAAAGTTTTGCTGATCATTAACTTTCCTCCCGTATAGTGAAACAGAAAATCTTGATTGCGTGGCGCGACAGTTAAGAACAAAGATGTGACGTGATCTTCCCGTAAATCTCGTCTCACCTGGCGGAGTACACAACGCTAGAAGCGCAAATAGCGTTAAAAGACCTCGCTTTTATTACACGAATAGCAGCGCCCTGTCAACAAGCTTTTAGGCCGAGAATGGCACGAAATTGTGCTTTTTTCGGGTGCGGCGCCAAGATATCACGTGACCGAGTATCGATCCAGAACTTTTCACTCTCTTGAGGCCAATTCTACTGGTCTTTGGGCCTTCAAACCTGGTTGGTTCAATTTTGGAAGGAACGAACGGCTGTGGGCTTCAAAATGGACCACTTGCGAGAGACAGCTAAGGTGAAGTCGCTCGCCTGGCGCGTATCAAAGCCGGGTTACCGGCCTTCTGGCCCTCAGGGGGCGGCGACTCGTTCCCCTCTCTTTCGGAAAGTTCGCTTTGCTCATAAGGGTCCAGACGAGCGAAAACATAGAAGCTCTCCCCAGAGCGAACGGCTCCGAGGAACCTGAAGGTACGGCGCAAAACCTCGCCTTCCCGAAGCATTTCAGGTCGTGGGGGGCGTTCGAAGAGTAGTCCCATTTCGTCGCGCGAAACAGCTTCCAATTCCGGAAGGTAGTCGTTTCCACTCTGTCGAGCGATGCGCACAGCCATTTGGCGGAGGGCGCGAATCCGATTTGAATTGCGGCGATAATAAGCCTGGCTCACCTCATGCCGGCTGACCCGATCATCTACAACCTCTTGCTCGTTTCGCAAATAGCCAAGGTAAGCCCGAACAACCGGTCCAAACTGCTCCTCATCAACTCGACCCTGATTTGCTGGAATGGAGATTGGTAAGCACAGTAGGACTGATATCACGAAGACACTTGGCGTAAATTTTGAGGGAAGGTGTCCCATTACCCAGCGCTTTCTCCACAAGCTTAACGACACAACAAAGTCATAAAAGCGCATCTATTTTATCGCTAGTCTGAATTATAACCAACCGGATCTCATGCTTGATTGCACGATGGTTTCAGCAATGTTACATTGAGATTGAATTTCTAGATACCTCGCTACGCCTCAGATGAACGATAGCCCCTCAAAACCTGGTTCTGAAATTAAAAAGGTTGCGCTGGGAATCAGCGGCGGAATTGCCGCGTACAAGGCTGCCGAGGTACTCCGTGGACTCCAGCGGGCCGGATGTTCGGTTCGCGTCGCCATGACAAAGCGGGCTTGCGAGTTTATTCAACCTCTCACATTTCGAGCGCTCTCGGGCACCCATGTCATCGTTGATGATTATTCACCAGATAACCCCGATCCAATAGCTCATATCACCTTCTCTCAGACTGTTGATCTTCTCATCGTAGCGCCGGCAACCGCCAACATTATCGCCAAGTTTGCCAATGGGGTGGCAGACGATTTTTTGACCTCTACCTATTTAGCCTGCACCGCGCCTGTCCTGATAGCGCCTGCAATGAATCCCACGATGTTGGGCCACCCCGCAACACAGCGTAACTTGACACAGCTTCGACAGGATGGCGTGCACATCGTGGAACCAGACTCAGGAGAGATGGCCTGCGGAACGATCGGTCCCGGACGACTTAATGACCCGGAAAGAATCGTCGCTGCGGCTCTTGAACTATTGGATCAACGCGGAAGGGTCAAGGATTTAGCCAGTGAACGGTTACTGATCACTACCGGTGCAACCCGTGAGGAACTCGATCCTGTCCGGTTTATTTCCAATCGGTCTTCAGGAAGAATGGGATTCGCAGTTGCGGAAGCCGCGATGAGTCGGGGTGCTGAGGTTTCGGTTGTTGCCGGGGCGACCACCGTTAACGCCCCCCATGGGGTACATGTCGTGCGGGCCCTTTCAGCCGACGAGATGCGTGAAGCGGTCATGAAAGAGCTGCCCAAGGCGACAGTTTTTATCAGTGCCGCAGCCGTGGCGGACTATCGGCCGACACAGCGGGCCTCGACGAAGATAAAGAAGAGTGAGTCTTCTCTGGTCCTAACCCTCGAGCGCACTCGCGACATCCTGGGTGAAGTTGCTTCCGCGCGGACTAATGGACTCCTGGTGATTGGCTTCGCCGCCGAAACCAACGACGTATTGATCAACGCGCGGGAAAAGCTTCGTGCGAAGAATCTTGATGTTATTGTTGCCAATGACGTAGCTCGCGCAGATGCCGGATTCGACAGTTCCGAAAACGCTATCACGATTGTCAGTCGCGACGCTCAAGCTCCACTGGATCTTCCGTTGATGTCCAAGCTTGGGGCCGCCCATCGCATTCTCGATGAGATCGTTCGGCTCCGAGCGAAGAGCAGTAGACAGCGGTGACATGGCGAATTTTCGATTGCCAAATCCCGATCTATCTTAAGCCAGCGAGCACGGCAACCTGCTTGAATCGCCATTTCACAATCCAA
>JAMQPH010000674.1 GCA_023717605.1 Pyrinomonadaceae bacterium | reverse complement strand
GCCCGTTGCGGCAACAGTAGTGGCTGACCCGTTGTTGGTTCCACCGGATGCCCGCGTCCTGCCCTACGGAGATTTCAAATCGAAGAGTACCGATCCCTCATCCGGGCCAGGTACCGGTAATGGTATCGGCACCGGCACGGGCGGCGGTATTGGACCCGGCGAGGGTGGCGGCATTGGCCCAGGTCGAGGTGGTAATATCGGGGGTGGCGATCGAAGAGATGGAGGCGGCGGTCCTGGAGGCGGCGGTGGAGGCGACTACTCAAGAGTCTTCAGTGGCAAAGAAGTGAACTCAAAAGCTCGTGTGCTTTCGAAGCCGGAACCTCAATACACTGAAGAGGCCAGAAAGAACCAGATAACTGGAACTGTAGTGTTGAGAGCCGTGTTTACTTCGGGTGGACAGGTTACGAATATTCGCTCCGTGTCCGGTTTACCTTTCGGATTGACTGAGCGAGCTATTGCCGCCGCGCGGCAGATTAAGTTCTCACCCGCGATGAAAGATGGTCGTCCAGTCTCGATGTACATCCAGCTTGAATACAATTTCAACTTGTATTAAGTGGCATAAACTTAGTCTGTGATCTCGGCTTTTAATACGAAAACGCCAGGGAAAAGCTTTCAGCTTTCCCTGGCGTCTTTGCTTGAATCCCTCAACTTTCCTTCACAGGCTAAAGTCTATGCTACCTGGTGCAGCTTCTCCGCAAAGCGTTTGATTCTTTTAACGCCTTCCTGCAATTGTTCCATCGAAGTAGCGTAAGACATACGCAAGTAGCCTTCTGAGCCAAACCCTGCACCATCCGTGACTACTGTCTGTTCCTCCTCCAGCAGCCGTTGAGCAAACTCGCCTGAAGTACGCACCGTTCCCCGGAGGCACCCGCTGACATTAGGAAAAGCGTAGAACGCGCCTTCCGGTTCGTTGCAGGTTAATCCGGGCACCTCTTTCAGCGCATCGAGCAGCCATCCGCGTCGGGCTGTGTACTCAGCCAGCATTGCGGCCACTGACTCTTGTGTCCATTGAAGGCCTCGGCGGCGGCGCGTTGGGCAATGGAATTGGGATTGCTCGTCGAGTGGCTTTGAACTTTTAGCATCGCCTGAGTCCACTCCCGCGGGGCCAGGGTGTAACCCATTCGCCAGCCCGTCATGGCATAGGTTTTTGAGAACGAGCCGGCGATGCAAAGACGGCTGCGAAGTTCCATCGGGAGGCTGGCTGCGCTGAACACCTGCGCCGGTGGGTAAACAAATCGCAGGTAGCACTCGTCAGAGATGACGTAGATTCCGCGCTCCGTCAGCAACTCCATGATGCGCTTGAATTCGGCTGTCGGAATGACACGCCCTGAAGGATTGCTTGGCGAGTTCAGAATTATGAGCCTGGTTCTGGGCGTGATGGCTTGTTCGATTTGATCGGCGTTCAAAAGGAATCCCGTTTCTTCAGTCTCAATAAATACCGGGGTCCCGCCGGCGAAAACAACTATCTCGGGAAACGTCACCCAGTAAGGTTTAGCCATCAACACTTCATCACCGGGATTAATAAGGCTAACCACGGCGTTAAAGACTGCTTGCTTGCCACCGGACGTGCCCATGACCTGCGAGCGTTCGTATTCAACACCGAATTCCCTTGCATAGAAGTCGATGATCGCTTGCTGAAGTTGCCGGGTGCCTGCAGTAGGAGTGTATTTCGTCTGGCCGGCTCGCATTGCTTCGATGGCTGCCTGCTTGATGTTGTCGGGCGTATCAAAATCGGGTTCGCCGGCGCCAAAATCCACTACGTTTACGCCGGCAGCACGCAGCGCCTCCGCAGCTTGCATCGCGGCAAGTGTAGATGATGGCTGCATCTTGGAGACGTTATTAGAAACGGGAAAGGAGGTCGCAGCGGGTTTGGTCATCATAAGTCGTAAGAGTCACCTCGCGTCGTACGTCTCGGCATAGCTTCTCGTGGCACTGGAGTTTTGCTGATTAGTGGAAACGCTGCGGAGTATACCACGCAGCAACAGTCGTCCTTAGCTGCTTGCCAGTTTTTGTTTCATACGTTCTTCGACGAGGGGCGGCACCAGCCCCTTGAGTTCACCACCCAATTGGAAAACCTCTTTTACCAGACGCGAGCTGACGTACGAGTACTTCTCCGCCGGCATCATGAATACAGTTTCAATACTGGGCTCGAGGCGGCGGTTCATCAAAGCCATCTGCAGTTCATACTCGTAGTCTGAAATCGCGCGGATGCCGCGCACGATAGCGTCAGCCTCCTGGGCTACGGCATAGTGAACCAGCAAACCCTCAAAGTCGTCGACCCGAAGCCCACAGCTCGAGCGGTTGATTCCCTTCAATACCTCTTCGAGAATCTCGCGGCGTTCTTCGATTGTAAAAAAAGGTCGCTTCTCTGGATTTATGAGAATGGCAATGATGATCTCGTCAAATAGTTTGCAACCCCGCTCGATAATGTCGAGGTGTCCGTTGGTTATCGGGTCGAAAGAACCCGGATAGATGGCGCGACGCATGAAAAGGAATGGTAAATGGTAAATCGCAAATGGTAAATGGCAAATGCGAACAGAAGTAGCATAAGCGGGACATGCAACGGAGGGTTATTGCTCCTGTTGCCAGTGCTGTAGGCGGATAGTAAGATTGCTGACAGGTAAGGAGTTGCCAATGGCTCAAATCATCTCACCAACCCCACAGGACAGCTGGCCCTTCACTGTCAACTTTAAGAGCATCCGATTGACAGCCAACCAATTTGAACAACTCTGCCGAGATAATCGCGATCTCCGTCTGGAGCTAACCTCACAAGGAGAACTAATCGTCATGCCCCCCACCGGGTCAAAGACGGGTCAACGAAACTCAAGTCTTACGAGTCAAATTGGGAGCTGGACTCTAGAGAACGGTACAGGTGTAGCTTTCGATTCTTCGACCGGATTCACACTTCCTGACGGAGCAATAATGTCTCCTGATGGGTCGTGGATTAGACGAGAAAGATGGGACGCCTTGACCGAGGAGGACCAGGAAGGATTTGCTCCTATCTGTCCGGATTTCGTCATAGAGCTGAGATCGCCCTCGGATAGCCTGTCACGACTGCAGGTCAAGATGCAGGAGTACATTGAAAACGGTGCGCTCCTGGCCTGGCTCATCGATCCCTTCGAGCGACAGGTCTACATCTACCGACCAGGGCACGAAGTCGAAGAGTTGACGGATCCGGATACGGTTTCAGGCGATCCCTTGCTCGCAGGTTTTACGCTGGAAGTAGCTCAGCTTTGGTAATTCGAAGGTTCGGTAAGCGGTTGTACTGTCAACGGCTTGACACTCCTCAACTGCGATGTTTCAATAGCCGTGAGCAAACGTGGTGAGTTAAGGCGACTTGCGGCCACGTAAAATAATCCGCTAAACAGCTCGGCGAGTCTTTCCGGTAAGACTAATCGAAAAGGGTTTGAGGAAAGCCCCGCGTTGTTTGGCGCGGGGCTTTTGACATTTCCAATTGCCGATTTCCGATTGCCGATTGCGAGCGCCTTCAGGGGAGATAATTCGCGATCGGAAGACAAAAATCGGCAATTGGCAATCGGAAATCGGCAATGGTGAACATGTCCACTATTCTCGACACATTAAAAGAACGCATCGTGGTCTTCGACGGCGCGATGGGGACAAATCTACAAGTTCAGAATCTTACGTTGGACGACTTCGGGGGGCTGAGCTTCGAAGGCTGTAATGAAAATCTCCTGGTGACGCGGCCTGACGCAGTTGAGAAGGTCCATTCCGCATTTCTTGAAGTTGGCTGCGACGTCATCGAGACCAATTCGTTCAACGGCACACCCGTGGATTTTGCCGAATATGACATTGGAGACAAAGCGTACGAGATGAACGTTCTCGCAGCCCGGCTCGCGAAACGTGTCGCTGGCGACTATTCAACTAAAGTTCAACCACGCTGGGTGGCCGGCTCAATGGGGCCAGGACGCAAGCTTCCCACCCTGGGCCATATAACGTTTCTCGATCTCAAGGCTGCCTATCGAGAGCAGGTGCGGGGATTGATAGACGGTGGCGTGGACCTGCTAATAGTTGAAACTTGTCAGGATCTACTTCAAACCAAAGCCGCGCTGTCGGCAATCTTTGAGCACTTCGAAAGTATGCGGGCGCGCGTCCCTGTGATCGCCCAGGTGACAATCGAAGTGTTTGGGACGATGCTCAACGGGACAGAAATTGGCGCCGCGTTAACGGCGCTTGCTCCATTTCCGATTGACGTGATTGGCATGAATTGCGGGACTGGTCCACGTCACATGACCGAGAGCATACGCTACCTCTGCGAGAATGCGCCATTACCAGTCTCAGTCCTTCCCAATGCCGGGCTGCCTTCAGTAGTGGACGGCAAGATGCACTACGACGAGACACCTGAGACGTTCACCTCGCAGCTGATTCATTTCGCCGGCGACTTTGGTGTCAACATCGTTGGCGGCTGCTGCGGCACGACGCCGGCTCACCTTAAGCTGGTAGTTGAAGCGATGCACCACATCACGCCTAAGTCGCGCGATGCCAGGCTGACACCGGCCGCATCTTCCATCTATTTCCAACAGCCCTACATACAAGACACGTCGTTTTTGATCGTAGGTGAGCGGGTCAATGCCAGTGGCTCAAAGAAGATGCGCGATCTGCTAAATGCGGAAGACTGGGACGGCCTTGTTTCGTTAGCTAAAGATCAGGAACGTGAAGGCGCGCACGTGCTGGACGTTAACGTAGATTTCGTTGGGCGCGACGGCGAAGCCGATATGCATGAGCTGGCTTCGAGGTTGGTCACCAACATCAAGCTGCCTCTGATGTTCGACTCCACGGAATGGCAGAAGATGGAAGCGGGGCTGCAGCACGCCGGCGGCAAGAGCATCCTTAATTCTACAAACTACGAAGATGGCGTTCCTCGATTCACAAAAGTAATTGATCTTGCGAAGCGCTATGGGGCAAGCGTGGTTATCGGAACTATTGATGAAGAGGGAATGGCGCGCACGGCGGAGGGAAAATTCAAGATCGCCAAGCGAGCGTTTGACCAAGCCACAAGTGAATTGGGCCTGCCCGCGTCGGACATTTTCTTTGACCCTCTGGCGCTACCTATCTCCACAGGAATTGAAGAGGACCGCCGCAATGCTCTCGAAACGATCGAGGGAATTCGCCGGATCAAAAAAGAACTCCCGGGCTGTTTCACAATTCTTGGTGTCTCCAATATCTCCTTCGGGCTCAACCCCGCATCGCGTGTTGTGCTGAATTCAGTATTCTTACACGATGCCGTCGAGGCCGGGTTGGACGCGGCAATCGTCAACGCCAGCAAGATTGAGCCGTTGAATCGTATCGGCGAACAGGAACTCAAAGTCGCGCGCGAACTGATCTACGACCAACGTCGGTTTGAGGGAGACGTTTGCATCTACGACCCACTGACCCAATTCACAACTCTGTTTGAAGGCGTCAAAGCCAAGAGCGCTAAAAAGGCGAGCAAGGGTGACACGGTCGAAGAGCGCTTGAAAAACCACATTATCGACGGCGAGAAAATCGGACTCGAAGCCGAGTTGCAAATCGCGCTCGAAAAGCATCCCGCACTCGACATCATCAACAATATCCTCCTCGAAGGCATGCAGGTGGTCGGCGATCTCTTCGGCAGTGGCCAGATGCAGTTGCCGTTCGTTCTGCAGTCAGCGGAAGCGAGGAAAGCGGCGGTGCGCTTTCTCGAGCCCTTCATGGAAAAGAAGGGCGGCGCAACAGCAAAGGGAACGATGGTGCTAGCGACTGTCAAGGGCGACGTTCATGACATTGGCAAGAACCTGGTCGACATCATCCTGACCAACAACGGCTACAAGGTGATTAACCTTGGCATCAAGCAAACAATTGATAACATCCTGAATTCGTACGAAGAGCACCAGGCTGACGCGATCGGGATGAGCGGGCTGCTGGTAAAATCAACGCTGATAATGAAGGAGAACCTCGAGCTGATGAACGAGCGCGGCATCAAAGTGCCGGTAGTGCTCGGCGGTGCAGCGTTGACAAGGCGTTACGTTGATGACGATCTAAAGTCAATCTATAAAGGCCAGCTCTTCTACGCGCGCGACGCTTTCGCCGGCCTGCATACGATGGACAAGCTAGCGAGCGGAAACGGCCAGCTTATAGCCGCGGCGGATGGGGAGCAGGGGAGCAACGGCGACGGGGAGACTGTCGACGATGTAGAAGACTTGATAGGTGAGGAAGCGAAGCTCGGTATTCGCAAACCCCTGAAGCCTCGCGGTTCGTCAAAAAGCGCCGGCGACAGCACGCACACCACACGGTCAAACGTTAGTACGGAAGTAGAGGTACCCCAAGCGCCCTTTTACGGTTCCCGGGTGGTGGAGGACATTCCTCTCGACGAGGTGTTTGCTTTCGTAAATGAGACCGCCCTCTTCAAGGGGCAATGGCAGTTCAAGCAGGGCCGAAAACCTCTGGATGAATATCAGGCCTTTGTGCGGGAAACTGTGCGGCCCATTTACGAGGAACTAAAAGAGCGCAGCAAGCGCGAGCGTCTTCTCGTACCGCGCGTTGTCTACGGCTACTTCCCCTGCCAGTCGTCGGGGAATGATCTGATCATCTACCATGAGGACGAGAAGACGGAACGGCTGCGATTTACCTTCCCGCGCCAACCCTCGGGCAAGCATCTATGCCTCACGGACTTTTTTGCCTCGAGAGATTCAGAACGGGTGGATGTTGTGGGCTTCCATCTAGTGACTGTTGGCCGACGGGCCAGCGAGTACGCTCAGGAGCTGTTCAAGTCTGACAACTACGCCGAGTACCTCTATTTTCACGGTCTCGGTGTCGAAAGCGCCGAAGCTCTCGCCGAGTTATGGCACAAGCGAATTCGTGAAGAGCTGGGCATTGCCGGGGCAGATGCTACGGAAGTCGCCAAGCTATTCCATCAGGTCTACCAGGGCTCTCGCTTTAGCTTCGGTTATCCGGCATGTCCGAATCTGGAAGATCAGGTCAAATTGTTCGAATTGCTCGACCCCTCGCGTATCGATGTTGAGTTGACCGAAGAGTTTCAGCTGGACCCCGAACAGTCAACCTCCGCCATCATTGTCCATCATCCGGAAGCGAAATACTTTTCAATCGACTAAAGCTAAGTCCAACGTCCAATGTCCTAAGTAAGTCCAACGTCCAATGTCCAAAGTCCAAAGTCCTGTACCAAAGGTTGCCGCCTCGGACTTTGCGGCCCGGAGCAAGACAGACATTGGACATTGGACATTGGACATTGGACCAAATCCCGAACCTGATGAACTCGCCGTCTTGAATTGGTTCGAGCGGTTTGCTTTGCGGCTGGTAAAGAGAATGAACCAGGGTCGCTGGAAGCAGTTCTGGACCTGGTGCCAGAAAGTCTTCGGCGCGGGCTGGATTCATTTTGCTACATACAATCTCATGCAGGTCTACGGACTCGAGCACGTCGAGGCCGCCTCACGCGAGCGTCCTATCCTTCTGGTAGCCAATCATCGATCGTTCTTCGATATGTACACCGTATCGACTGTGCTCTTCCGTCAAACAAGATGGCGCAAACAACTGTTCTTTCCCGTGCGTGGGAGGTTCTTCTACCAGTCACCTTTGGGTCTCTTCGTGAATCTGGTCATGGGATGGTGGTCCATGTACCCGCCATTCTTCGCTTCCGGAGAAAACCCGATTCGGGAGAAGCGCGCCTTTGACAAGTTCTCGTTTCGACTGCTAACTGAGCTGTGCAGAAACGGCCGAGGGAATGTCATCGGATTCCACCCTGAAGGGACGCGGAACAAGGGCACCGACCCGTATTCGTATTTGCCGGCGCAACCGGGTATCGGAAAACTCATCAAGGACGCTGCTCCACAAGTGATTCCGGTGTTCGTTACCGGACTGGGGAATAATCTGACGCGACAGGTGCTGGGAAACTGGACCGGAGGCCCCAAGATTCGAATCCACTTTGGCAGGCAGATCGATTTTCAAGAATATCTGAAGAAGAAGGACCACATGCGGACCTATAAAGAGATTTCGGAATTCGTGATGAGCAGGATTGCCGAGCTCGGTCTGCAGGATCAAGCAATGTTTGGAGACCCAGCGAAGGGCGATCGTTAACAGTGAACCATTCAAGTTATGAAGTCTCAGGGTCAGGAAGGGTGGTTTACCCCCGCTCGACCTTCGCCAGACTCAGCGGGGGTAAACCACCCTTCCTGACCCTGAGACTTCATAACTTGACGAGTACCTTCTCGGTGCGAGCTTCTTAATCTTTTACTGAGATGACCCTGCCACTAGTTATCATCAATCCTGAATCTGCTGGTGGCGCTACACGCGATGCCTGGCCGGGGATTGCAAGTGATCTGAGCACGCATTTTGGCGCATTCAATCGCGCATTCACACAAAAGGCGGGTGAGGCAACTAAGCTGGCGGCCGAGGCCGCGCGCAAGGGCACAAAACTGATTATTGCCTGTGGCGGCGATGGCACCATCTCGGAAGTGGCTAACGGCATTCTGACTTCAGGCAAAGATGTGGAACTCGGAATTGTACCCAGCGGCACTGGCGGCGATTTTCGCAAGACGATCGAGATACCGGTTCGTTCACGCGATGCTGCCCGTATTCTGCGCCAGGGAATAACCCGGCAGATTGATGTGGGCCGCGTAACATTCACCAAAGAAGATGGCGAGAATGAGACGCGCTACTTTCTGGGTGTCGCTTCATTCGGGATGAGCGCTAACGTGATAGAGCGTGTCAAAGGCGGCGGTCCGCAGTGGCTCCCAGCCAAGGCGCCGAGATGGCTCAGCGGCCGGCTTTCATTTGGTGTCTCGATGTTGCAGACAGCCGTCCAGTCTGCAGCGACCAGAGTGGTGGTCCAGCTTGACGACTCACATGAGAGACATCTTACTGTGGCGAATCTGTGCATTGCCAACGCGCGCTTTTTTGGCGGTGGTATGAAGATCGCGCCTGAGGCAAAGCTGGGTGACGGTCAGTTCGATGTGATCACCATCGGTGACCTGGGCCCTCTTAAGATACTGACCAATGCACCCCGTCTTTACCTGGGCGCGCATCTGGGAATGCAGGAAGTAAGACACGAACTAGCCAGGAAGATCGTCACGCGCCCGGCACTGAACGACGCTGAGGTTATCCTGGAGGTGGACGGCGAACTTCCCGGACGCCTGCCGGCAACATTCCAAGTTGTTCCTCGAGCGTTGCGCATTCGCTGTCCGGCTTAGTTTTCACCGACCTCACGGCCCAAGATTCGTTCCATAAAATCGTAAGCAGTTACTGTTTCCGAAAAACCGTTTCACCATCCTCATCCATATCCGCCAATACTCGTTCTGCTTTATCCAAATTTTAGAACCAGACATCCGGATTCTTTGCTCCTCAGCGAATCACTCAGCCTCAGAACGTAAGATCAAAAACCAAGTGACAATCTGAGGGAACAGGTGTTGCACATCTATCGCTGCAATCAGCCTGGAGCTGATTCCCGCCTTGCGAAATTTCGGAATAACGAGAATGCGGATAGTCAAAGACGAAACTTGGAAGTAAGGAGCACCTAAAATGAAAGATGCTGGATTGAGATTTCTAATGCTGCTGGTCGCGATCACGTCGATGAGCGTGTTCGTGTTCGGTCAGGGAACTTCGACCGGCTCGATGGCCGGTACTATCACGGACCCAACGACCGCGGTAGTCAGCGGAGCCACCGTGACCGTTAAGCACAACGCGACTGGCCAGGAGTTCACAGCAGTAACGACTGACAACGGCACTTTCAATGTGCCTGCTCTTCAGTCTGGAACTTACACCGTCACGGTCACTGCACCAGGATTCAAACAAGCTATTGTGCAGGACGCAAAGGTAGATGTTGGATCGCCCTCGACGGTCAACGTCGCGCTTGAGATTGGCGCTCCGACCGAATCCATTACCATCGTGGGAACTGGCGCCGAGTTGATCAATGCTCAGAATGCGACGGTAGGTACCACGATCACCGGTCGTCAGATCGTCGAACAGCCACAGGCCTCGCGCGATGCGCTGGATCTCATTACCCTGTTGCCCGGTGTTCAGACCACCGGCCGCCCGCGTACTTCGACTGTCAACGGACTACCCAAGGGGTCGCTTAATATCACCATTGACGGCACCGATGTACAAGACAACCTAATCAATTCGAATGATGGTTTTTTTACGTTTGTCCGTCCGCGGATTGACGCGGTAGGCGAAGTGACGATATCCACAGCTACCCCAGGGGCGGAAAGCTCTGGCGATGGCGCGGTGCAGATCAAGTTTATCACCCGCGGTGGAACAAACGACTTCGGCGGCAGCCTTTACTGGTACCATCGCGAACCGACGCTTTCTGCCAACTACTTCTTCAACAATCAAACCCTGGCGGCCGATCCCGTCACCGGAAGAGCTCCCATCAATCGCGTATTGCTTAATCAGTATGGCGGTCGTGTAGGTGGACCAATCACGATTCCCAAACTCTTTAACGGGAAAGATAAAGCGTTCTTCTTCGTCAACTACGAAGAGTTCCGACTACCTGAGCAGCAGTTGCGGCAGCGTGTGATTCTCAGCCCCCAAGCCCAATCTGGTGTATTTCGCTACCTCACTGGCGCAGGCGTCCAGAGTGTCAACCTGCTTCAGCTAGCAGCGGCGAACGGTTTCACTTCAACGGTTGATCCGACGGTTAACGCGTTGCTGGGGCAGATTCGCAGCTCCACAGCCGGGGGCGGTATCCAGACCCGGCCCACTGATCCCAATCGCGAGGATTTCAGTTTCGTGGGTCAGGGCGGTCAAACTCGATACTTTGCGACCGTGCGCCTGGACTACAACCTGACCGACAAACACAGCTTGTGGAACGTCTGGAACTATCAGGAGTTTGGTGGCAAGCCGGTTGATTTCCTCAACCAAACAGACCCGGCATTTCCCGGCTTCCCGAATTCTGCCGGCCAGAACTCGCAACGTTGGACCAACACCACAGGTCTGCGTTCGACCATAACACCAACACTCATTAATGAAGCTCGCTTCGGGATGCTCGGTGGTATCTCTCATTTTGGGCCGATTACTTCCGACCAATTCGGCAATCAAGGTGGCTTTGACCTTAACCTGTTCGACCTGGGCATCACCGATGCTTCCGCGGTGCAGGCTTTCCCGCAGAGATTTAACCGGGCCTTCGGCGTGAACTTTGGCGCCAGCCGTCGCAACACGCCGAGTTTCGACTTTGCTGACACACTGACCTGGGTTAAGAGCTCACACACCTTTAACTTTGGAGGAAACTACAATTTGATCAAGACCTTTGAGCAAGCAAACGATCAGATTGTGCCAAACATCAGCTTCGGCGTCGCCGAGGGTGATCCGGCGGAGGATCTGTTCGTCTCCGCAAACTTCCCCGGCGCCTCGGCAACGGACCTTGCCACGGCGGCGCAACTCTACGCGACCCTAACCGGCCGCGTGATCGCGGTCGACCGTACTGCTTTTCTGAACGATGGCACCTACGGTTTGCTTGGCCCACAGGTAACTCGCTTCCGCCAGCCTCAATATGCGCTATTCGCGCAGGACTCCTGGCGGCTGCGTCCCAATCTCACAATCAACCTCGGCGTGCGATGGGAACCGCAGCAGGCCGTGGTCTCTGAGAACGAGAACTTCGCGAAGGTTAGTTATGCCGACCTGTTCGGGATCTCAGGCGAAAACAATCTCTTCATGCCCGGTACGCTAACCGGTCGTCCGACGCAGTTCACGGCGCTGGGTGTGGGAGAGAAGTTGTTCGATACGGATTACAACAACTTCGCGCCGAGCGTGAGCGTTGCCTGGAGTCCGGATTTTAAGAGCGGTGTTCTTAACCGTCTCTTCGGTCATCCGGGACAGAGCGTTATTCGCGCCGGCTACTCAACGGCTTTCGTCCGCGAAGGATTGGGCAATATCACGCAGGCAGTTGGAACTAATCCAGGCGGCACGCTGACGTTAAATAGCGATGTGGACGATGGCAGTTTACCTCTCGGTACATTGTTTAGAGACCGCGCTGCGTTGGGAGCTCCGTCATTTCCAAATACTCCGACCTATCCGTTCGTAGGACAGGTAGGCGATACGGCGTCGGGCTTCGATCCTGAATTGAAGACCGGGTTGGTTCATTCATGGACCCTCGGATTCCAACGTGAGATCTCCAAGGACACCGTGGTTGAAGCTCGTTACGTGGGAACACGCGGGCGCGATTTGTGGCGGCGTTACGGCCTCAACGAGGTCAACGTTATCGAAAACGGATTCCTGAATGAGTTCAGACTGGCCCAGGCCAATCTGTTTGCGAATCAGGGCGCCGGACGAGGCAATACGTTCGCTTATTTCGGTGCGGGCTCTGGTACACAGCCGCTCCCGATTTTGCTTGGCTACTTCAGTGGAGTTCCGGCCGGCAGCGCTGGAAATCCCGCTCTTTACTCGTCGGCGCAGTTCAGCAACACCGCTCGACTCGCCGCGCTTAACCCCAACTTCGCGAACCCGGTTGGGTTAGCCACAACTCTTCAGAATAACTTCGCAGCCAATGGAATCACCGCCGGTTTGGCGCCAAACTTCTTCGTCGTCAATCCCGGCATCGGACTCTTGCAAGGTATTCAGTCGGTGACTCTGACCACCAACGATGTAAACACCTGGTATGATGCGCTGCAATTAGAGTTGCGCCGCCGCTTCTCGGGCGGGTTGCTCCTGCAGCTCAACTACACCTGGTCGAAGTCGCTAACTAACTTCTATGCCTCCAGTCAGAGTTCCGTGGGCCAGCCATTGACGCTGCGAGCGGCCAATGAGGGGCTTGAGAGATACCGTGCGCCGCAAGACCTCGAGCATGGCTTCAAGGCCAACTGGATTTATGAGTTGCCCTTTGGTCGTGGCCGAAGGTACGTAAGCGGTGTAAATGGTGCGGTCGACCGTTTGGTTGGTGGTTGGGAATGGCACGGCACGGCGCGCATCCAGAGTGGCAGGCCGTTCGCCCTCGGCAATGTCCAACTCGTGGGAATGACTGCCGATGAGCTGCAGGAAGCGGTCGACGCTCGCAGGAATCCCAATCGTACAGTTTCGTTCCTGCCTGCCGATATCATTCTCAACACTCGCCGGGCATTCAGCGTTTCCACCACGGGCTCAGGGTTTAGTGCTCTGGGCGCGCCCACCGGAAGATACATTGCTCCGGCCAACAGCAACGGCTGTTTGCAGGGCTTCTATGGCCAATGCGGGTTCGCTAACCTGATCCTGGAAGGTCCTCGTTTCGTCCGCTTCGACATGAGCGTGGCGAAAAAGATCCGGTTCACGGAAAGGACTAACCTGGAACTGCGTGTTGAACTTTTGAACGCTTTCAACAACATCAACTTCCTTGTCGGAGGAAGTGCAGCGGTTGATGATGGCAAACTAACCGCGACCAATCTTGGTCTTCAGAATCCTAACTACAGTGCCGCAACGTTTGGGCAAGTAACCGCCGCATACCAGGATATTTCCACCACGAATGATCCTGGCGGCCGTCCGGTTCAATTTGTCCTGAGATTTAACTTTTAGACACACCTGGACCGTAGGTCTGGACTTTGTCGGCTATGAGGAGTGCAGTGATTCTGCACTCCTCTCTTTTTTTGATGAGACCGAATACATAACCGGGAACGGTAGTGCCCGTGTGAGAACTCGCAGGTTAAGAAAGCTGGCTTGGGCCGCATGTTCGGCTACGCCGCCCACAGTGCGGTAAGGCTCCGCCTTACGGTGGACTCTCCGATCTTACTGAGGCTATGCCTCCGTCGGACTTGCGGAGGCATAGCCTCAAATTCATGTTGAACGTTTTGCAGTAAGGCGGAGCCTTACCGCAAGGGGGACGGCAAAGCCGCACAGGAGAAGGACCTCCAGGAGCAAGCCATTGAAAGACCCTTCAGTAGTCTGTGTCCTCACCAACTCGTTAAGCCATGAACAATAGGCTAGAGTAAGCAATGCATCTTTGGCTCGTCCTCTGGTGAATGGAAAACAATGGGCGCTCTGATCCTAATCGGTTTACTTTTCGCCCTAATCGGCCTCGCCGTCCTGATCTACGGCGTGGTCTCGGCCGTAAAGCAATCACGTGAGTTGGGGCGACAGGTAGGAGCTACTGGTACGGTTGTGGATCTGGTAAAGCGAGTCTTTAATCCAGGTAGCGGTGGTGTTTACTGTCCGGTAGTCGAGTTCACTACCGCAGCCGGCCAGGCTGTGCGGTTTGAATCTCAGTTTGGAACGATGCCGGCAATTCATCAGGTGGGCCAGACGATCGCGGTTCGATATGAAGTGGCTGATCCGCAGAAGGCCGAAGTCGACTCAGCAACTTCGCGTTGGCTGGTGCCAGGTTGCATGATGGGAATGGGACTCGGGTTTCTAGTTCTCGGTAGCTCGATGCTCGTGATCGGAATACTCGTGCTCGCAGGCAGCAATAGCTGACTTTAAAGAAATCAACCTAAGGGGTGCTAATGTTTTCCAGAGCCGTGGTTCGTTCACCCAGTGCCAATTTTGCCGAAGGCCTGACCTCGAGAAGGCTGGGCGCGCCGGTCTATGCGCAGGCGCTCAAACAGCACGAAGCGTATTGTGCGGCACTCGAGCAGTCTGGACTGGAACTGGTGCGCCTGGAGGTCGATGAGCGTTACCCCGATTCCACGTTTGTGGAAGATGTTGCCGTCATCACTGCTCGAGGCGCGATCCTGACTCGTCCCGGCGCGCCCAGCCGAACTGGAGAAGTCGCCGGGGTGAGGGAAGCGCTGGCGCAGTTTTATTCCCACCTGAGTTCTATTCACGATCCTGGGACCATCGACGGGGGCGACGTCTGCGAAGTCGGAAATCATTTCTTCATTGGTATCTCGGAACGTACGAATCAAACCGGCGCGCAGCAACTGGCGGAGTTGCTGGCCTCTCTGGACTACACCTCAAGTTTCGTGGACATTCGAGCCGTCAAGGGGATTCTTCATTTGAAGAGCGGTCTGGCAAACCTGGGCGACGATCGGTTGGTGGTAATCGAAGAACTTTCGAACCGCGCCGAGTTTCGAGGTTACGAACTCATCGTCGTTTCTAAGGAAGAGGAGTATGCGGCGAACTGTGTTTGCGTCAATGAGCGGATACTGGTGGCCGCCGGTTATCCTGAACTGGACAAAAGATTAGGTGAGCTGAATTACCAGACGATCGCGTTGGAGATGACAGAGTTTCAGAAGATGGATGGGGGATTGAGCTGCCTATCGTTGCGCTTCTAGACTTTCCCGGAACAGCATTTCGCAGTTGAAGTTTGATGCAAGCGAGCGTTAATCGATCGTTCCAACTACATTGGGATAATACAGTGGTTTGATGCCACTCAGCGTCGAAGTCGATTTTTCGACTGACTGATGTCCAGGAGGTTTGAATGAAGTTATTGCTCATTTTAACGCCGGTTGTTTTAATGGCTGCAATCTTTTCTCCAGGCGAGGAACAATTGACGAAAACACAGGCGCTCGTCAGAGAAATAGAGAGGACATTGACGACCGCCCTGCAGCGGGGCGATTCGGCGTCGGTCGATGCGATACTCGCGGACGACTACATTGAAATAGACGCTCAGGGACTAGTTAGGCACAAACCGGACGTCATGGCGACCGTACGTGCCCAGGCATCTGCCCCGCGCTCAACAAGTGTGGGTCCCGAGATTACGGTGAATGAAACCGAGGTCCGCATTTACGGAGACACTGCTGTTTTGATTGGTCTCAAGACTACGAAGTACCAGTTTATGGAATATCAGGCCTTGCCGCAGCCGGCTCAACCGCCGGCGCCAAGCGTTACCGACCAGCACCGGTTCATGAAAGTCTATTCAAAACTCCACGGGCATTGGCAGCTCGTAACATCGCAGACGACGGCAATTGCCAAGCGCTAAAAACGTTTCCCGATAATTTTTGAATAGTTCACAAAAAATTGACACTGTGAAAACTGATTAGTAGACTGCGTCCCGCTCAATTTCGATGGTCTGACGCTTTGTTGCCACGGTCACGTGCGGCCCACGGGCAAACGCCAAACCAAGAAACTCCAGTAAAAGCCAACTGTCACTGAATTCCACTCCCCGGACATTCAGAGACTCAAGGCCTTTGCTTTTGGGTCCATCTCAAAAGCAGCAGGTCCGAAGCTATAGGCTTCAACGTTGAGGCCCGAAACGTTCGCCCAGAAACTCCTCGATGCATCATGCACGAGACTATCTTCTTCGGCGGCTGAAAAAGGTCCGCGCAGTTTTGTCTCCGTTGTACCGGCCGATCCATCTGAAGATAGCGGCCAGTAGCGTCGACAGAGCCCCAATCATATTCACTCAAGGAGCTAAAGATGATACCAAAAGCACTATCTGGCCGGGTCCCCCGACCTAAGAACTCACGAAGACCTGCCGCCAATCGAACGCGGATTGGATTAGTCCTCTCGGCGATTGTAATGGCACTCACAATCGGAACAATCGCTCTTTCTCGCACTTCAAGCCAGGCGCAGAAGAAGAGTTACGTAGCGACACGAGAAATCATTCTAGACAAGGCTAGCGGGAAACTGCGAAAGCCGACGGCCCAAGAGACCGACGAGATGGTCGCTCAGCTGAAGTCGCTTACAAACAGATCGACCGAGGACCTGACGCAAGTTCAACACCCCAATGGAATGGTGTCGATGGACCTGAAAGGCCGCTTTGGCGGCGTGGTACTTGGCAGGGCCAATGCTGATGGCACCACCGAGGTTCGCTGCGTATTCACCATGGAAGAAGCCGAAGATTTCCTCGGCTTAGTGGCAACAACCTCACAGGATCAGTAAAGGAGAACACAATGCGAAAACACATAATCAAAGCAAAGCGTTCTCTCTTTCTTTTCGCCATGATAGTGGTTCTCGGCTGTGCAAACATCGCTTTCGCCGGGGCTACTATCCAAATTATTAATCAAGATGGGGCGGGCGAGGGATTCAATGATCCGACCCCGGTAGCACCCCTAGGCGGCAACGCTGGCACAACCCTGGGACAGCAGCGGCTGATCGCGTTCCAACACGCGGCTGACATCTGGGGCGCGACCCTGGACAGCAACCAGATCATTAGGATTCAGGCTGCCTTCAACCCACTGCCTGCCGGCGTTCTGGGAAGCGCGGGCTCAATTCAAGTTTTCCGCGACTTCGCTGGGGTGGGTTCCTACCCGGGAGCCGAATTCGCTGGCACGTGGTATGGCGGTGCCCTCGCGAGTAAGCGCGCCGGTGCTGACGTGAACCCAGCTGCTAACGATATCAACGCTCAGTTCAGCAGCAACGTCAACTTCTACCTCGGACTCGATAACAATCACGGTGCGTCACCCGACCTTGTGGTGGTGCTCCTGCACGAGTTCGGGCACGGCCTCAACTTTCAAACCTTCGTCAATCCCACCACTGGTGCGAATCTAGGAGTTACCCCGGGGACTCCTGATGGATTCCCAGACATTTATGGTCGACATATTCTGGATACCACCATTGGCCTGCATTACCACGAGATGACCCAGGCTCAACGTCAGGCCGCCGCGGTAAAATTTGGCCGCATCGTGTTTGATGGCACAACGGTCACTGAAAATGTGCCCAACGTTCTGGTGTTTGGCAGTCCTGAAGTGAGGGTTAACTCACCGGCTGCAATAGCCGGCCCCTACCAGTTCGGCACCGCGGCCTTTGGACCGCCGTTAGGAAGTCCAAGTGTCACCGCGGATGTCGTAGCTGCCGAGGACCCTGCCGATGGCGTAGGCCCGGCAACAACAGATGGCTGCAGTCCGTTTACGAACGCCGCTGCGGTAGCGGGCAAGATCGCTTTAATCGAGCGAGGGACTTGCGGCTTCGCCCTGAAGGCACGCAACGCCACCAACGCGGGAGCCGCCGCTTACATTATCTACAACAACGCAGCTAACGCGACTGCGGGTCCGCCAGGAATGGGAGACGACGGCATCAACGGTGGGTTTGTCTTCATACCCGGGGTAAGCCTGACTCGGACCGACGGCTTGGCGATTGTCGGGCAGCTCGGGGGCGGAGTTAATGCCAGCTTGATCGTGGATCCAACGGTGCGGGCGGGGGCTGATGCACTTGGGCGAGCGCGGCTATTTGCGCCGTCCCCAGTACAGGGTGGTTCGTCGATCTCACACTACGATTCGGTTGCCATTCGGAATCTGCTCATGGAACCGGCAATCAATGGCAACCTGACTCACAATGTGAAATCACCTGACGACTTGACCCTAGAGTTGTTTAGAGATGTTGGTTGGTTCCCGGATTCCGATCTGGACGGTGTGCAGAACGACCTGACTCCTACCAGTTTTTCGCTCGTCAATGAAAGCTGCGCTCCGGCAAACAGTCAGATAGATCCGGGCGAGCGGGTTACGGTAAATCTGAATCTGACGAACAATGATGCGGCCACAACCAACCTGGTAGCCACCCTGCAATCCGCGGGAGGCGTGATTGCTCCGAGTGGACCTCAAACCTATGGAGCAATTGCGGGCGGCGGAGCGAAGAGCTTGGACTTTTCTTTTACCGCCAGCCCATCGCTGTCTCCTGGTCAGACAATCATTGCGACGCTGCAACTTCAGGACGGCGCAAGCAATCGGGGGACGGTAAGCTTCCTCTTCACCTCGGGCCCGGCACCATGCGGGGGAGTTCGACTGGTTGTGAAATCCTCGTTGGCGCGAACCGACGCGACCACTGTTTCGGCAACGATTACGGTGGAGAACATCGGGACCGTGCCTGCTGACAGCTCGGTACTGACCACGGCAAAGCTCGGACCTACGAACGGTACACCGCTGCCGCAATCATTGGGTAGCATTGCACCGGGAAGCTCTGCAGCTGCGACAGTACAGTTTGCTAACTCGACGCCAGGGGCAAGTTCCACACTGAACGCTGGCGGAACCTACACCGGAGGGACTTTCAGCGGAACCAAACGCGTCACCATACCGTAACGCTGAGGAGCCCTTTATCATCAATGCATCCGATGCGCTCTGCATCGCTGCTGGATACCAAGACGGGCTGGCCCTTGCCAGCCCGTCTTGTTTCCGCAACAGCCAAAATCGGGCAGTGACATGAAAGGAAGCAGCAATGATAAAAACCCATGGGCTCACACACATCAGCCTTGCTGTTCAAGATCCGGACCGCTCCTTAGCCTTCTATCAAAAGGTCTTCGGCGTGAAGGAATATTACCGCGATGAACAGAGCATTCAGGTCTTGGGACCGGGCAGCCATGACGTTATTGCGTTCGATAAGGACGTAAGAAATGCTGGAAAGACTGGTGGGATCGCACACTTTGGCTTCCGGCTTGTTGACCCCGGAGATATCGATGCAGCCGTTGCTGAAGTTAAACGGGCAGGAGGAAAACTGATAAGGCGCGGTGAATTTGCTCCCGGATTGCCATTTGCGTATGTGCACGACCCGGACGGCTACGAAATTGAGCTCTGGTATGAATAGGCGATAGGGAGTAAGGTCGAGTCGACGTTTGAAGTCTCGTTCTACTGGCTGGGCAGGAAGCATTCAAAGTGGAGGAGCGACCGATTTTTATACAGCCGGGTGAATGGGTTGGCGAGAAATCTTTTCGCAGGATTAGGCCCTATCTCAACAACGCCGATGCTGAACGGCCTTGTTTATTGAGCTCTAGCCTACACTAATTGCACTTTTCTTAAGGTTTTACTTGAATTCCTGTCTCAATTAAAGTAGTGTGTCCAGCTTTGGGTGGTGGTGCGTTTACCGCAACCGCACCATCACAAGTCTTAGAACTCTTGAGTTCAAGGCGCGCTTCGATTGAGGCGCTCGGATTCTTAACCTATTTTTGGAGAAACTTGATGAAATCTAGCCCCCTGGTCGCCCAGAACGGAAATGGAAATGGAAATGGGAACGGACATCACAAGGCGAAGGGTAATGATGTCGTTTCACAGGTAGCCCACTCAGAGCCCAAGGATGGCGGTAAGCTTATTGTCCTCACAGCGCCACTCACGGAAGCAATTGACCACGCCGGGTATTTCATTCAAATGGCCATGGCCTCCTTGCCTATCTGGATGGAAGGCGTCATCAACAAGAAGTACCCGAAATGGCGCGACCTCGAGAAGAACGAAGACAGTTCCGCACGCTACATGCCGGCGGGGGTGCGGTTGGTTGAAACGTCACTGCTGCGCGAATATAAGCCAGACGATATGGTCGCTTGCTTCCCGGAGGACCTTCATAAGTTTGTTGGACCGCGAACTCGGGTAGTTGCGGTGTCGACCCACAATCCACTGGGCGTTACCTTCGCTGCCGGTGTTTATACCTCAATTTTTGGCTCGTCGCGAATGCCGATCAATTCTCACTATTCGCGCGAGCTGTTTGACAGTATTAAAGCTAGTCCGTACCGCAACAATTTCAAAGTAATCGTGGGCGGTTCAGGCGGGTGGCAGATCACGCAAACGGACTCCTTCGAAGAACTCGGTGTGGATTGCGTCGTCGAAGGGCGCAGCGAATCGGTCGATACGCTGGAACTTTTCCGCAAGGCGATTCGCCAGGAGGAGTTGCCCCGACAAATTGATGTCAAACATCCGTTGGACCGTGAAGGCATTTTGTTTCCTGATTCACGCACCACTTTTGGTGTGGTCGAGATGACTACCGGCTGTGGCCGCCGTTGCAAGTTTTGTGTTCCGGATTTGAATCCGCAGATTGATCTTCCCAAAGACAAGATCATGGGCGCGGTGCGCGCCAACATTCGCGACGGGAACAAGCAGATATCTCTGGCTACCGAGGACATGTTTATTTGGGGCCAGGTGCACACGGATACACCGTTCTACTTTCCCAACCGCGAAGCCCTGGTTGATCTCTACTCGGATATTGTTAATACGCCGGGTGTAGAGCAGCACGTCCTGAGTCACAGCACCATCGCGCCTGCCGTAGTCGATCCCACGCTGATCAAGCA
>JAMQPH010000176.1 GCA_023717605.1 Pyrinomonadaceae bacterium | reverse complement strand
GAGAAGATGCTCCGCGCACGTGAAGCAGCGATGTTTTGCGTCGACCAAATGCTGGTGACAGATCGGCTTAGCGTGGTCACGTTTGACGATCATATTGATGTGTTATTTCCGAGCGAGCCAGTCACGAATAAGCAGGCGATGAAAGACCTGATTTCCCGAGTTGGCGCCCGGGGTTCTACTGCACTACACGAAGCATGGGTGCGCGGCGGCTTGACCGTTAGCGAAAGGATGATCGCTCAGGGTATTAATCGGGTCGTCCTCATCACTGACGGTCTCGCAAATGTTGGCATCACCAGTACGGACGAGATTGTCACGCAGGCCATGGGTCTGTTTCAGCGAGGAGTCAGTACATCGACTATTGGCATCGGTGCTGACTTCAACGAAGACTTGCTGCTGCCGATGGCCCAATCGGGCGGTGGCAATGCCTGGCATGTGGTTGAGCCTGAAGACATGCAACACATTTTTCAGATCGAGCTCGAGGGTCTGATCGCTCAGTTTGCCCACACAGTTTCGCTCTCCTTGATTCCGGCTGACGGAGTGCGCATTGTTGACGCGCTCAATGACTTCGAGTCGACGGAAACCGGCCGCTATCGCCTGCCAAACCTGCAGGCCGGTTCGCCACTTGAGATAGTTGTGCAGTTAAAGGTTGGGGAAGAGGAAGTTGGGACGCAGATGCGTTTGTTCGATTTGCGGCTTGAGTTCACGCCGCAGGGTGCGAGCAGCGCTGAAGTGTTGCAGCAAGCGCACACGGTAGAGTTTGCCTCTGGCTCCCAGGTGGAAGACAGCCCCAAGAATCATGAAGTGGTAAAGGCTGTGCAGTTCTTGATGAACGCACGGGCGCGGAACGAGGCGATAAAGCTTATGGACCAGGGAGACTACTCCGGGAGCGAGCTTCTCTTGCGTAGAGCCATGAGCTCGACTCGCGCCGCGTGTGCAAGCTTTGACTCGACCCCGGCAGTGATGCAGGAGTGTGCCTCTTTGGAAGAGACTGCCAAGTCACTAAAGGATCGGCGCGAAGACAAAATGAGCCGCAAGAAGTTGGCTTACGCAGCTTACGGCCGTAGAAGTGGGAAGTAATCTTTCACCCACAGCGTTAATGCCTTGTGGTGCGAGAGTTGGAGAGCAGGTTGCAGGCTGAGGTTTTGCTTTGGGGTTGATTGATTGGTCGCTTGAGCGGGGGTAAACCGCCCTTCCTGACCTGCGAATTCGGCGGGATTGAGGGGTGGTTCCGAGGTTGTGAGTCGGCAAGCTACTAAGGCAATATGATCCACGAAACCACACGAAGCGACACGAAGAAGCTATTTCAGCGAAATTTCCAAACGATAATCGGCTACTTTGTAAGTTGAATGAACTCCAATTTCGCAGTGGCCGTTAAATTCAGGCGGCATTGTGCCCGACCACGATTTTGTGTCTTGCGCAACTGACTCGACATCTAATCCGTAATTCAAATGAACCGAAAAATCCGCGTCTCGGCCGATGATTTTGACGGTTATTCTTTGTCCGGCGCGCGCTCTGAACCGGTAGACGACTTCGTCCCCGTCACGCACCGCTCCCGTTAAGACCAGCTTCTTCCCTCTCACTACCTTTATGTTTTTTTCACTGACGCGGTTATAAGACTGGGCTGAAACCTCACCGGTCATCATCCAAGCCGACAGACATATGGCGAATAGAAGTAAGAATGTCTTTCTCATTAGCGCTTCATCCCTCGAAAGATAACGTTCATTCTGATTTAATTTGCCCGCGGAGCGCGCCTTAGCTGAGCGCCGCTGATGGTTATCGCCTCGACTTCACCAGATACCGAGTTCAACTGGAACGATATCAATCCCTCTCCCTGCCAGCGCTGGTGCCACTTCGTCTGGAAAGTATCGTAATGCCAGTGTTCGAGATCGGCGCTGCGGGTGCCTTTGCCGATGCTGAGCCGCAGCTTGCCGTCTGCGAATGTGACTTCCACCTCGCCATAGAACGGATCGGCGTACTTGCCCGCGTACGCCGTGAGAGCGAGGCTCGGCTTTGTGTTCAAGCTGCGGCGGGCTTTCCGAGCCTCAGCCTGCTTTTTGTCCTGCGCCTCAAGGCCGTCATAAAGCGTTTTCATCTCTTTCGACCAGTCGCGGCCGTTGACGTCGCCAAAAGCAAACACATCGAACGCC
>JAMQPH010000171.1 GCA_023717605.1 Pyrinomonadaceae bacterium | reverse complement strand
CGGTAGCCAATGGATCCCAGCACTCAAGCATCACCAAGAGCTCTCAACCCACAGAACCACTGGTAGCAAATGGATTCCCCACTTAGCGTCGGCAGGACGTCTCAATACGCAGACCAGCGGTAGCCAATGGATCCCCAGCGCTCAAGCTTGAGTAATGTCGTTGCAACATAATAGTATCCCGAAGCTTTTCTGCCCGATTCCGAAGCTCGGAAGGACCGCTTGATGGACGAACACCCCCCAGCACCGAATGGCGGTACGCGAGAAACTGCCGAGCCTGGGGAAACTCACTCGAAAATCGGAAGCCAGCTGGTCAAATGGGGAGTCGTCCTGCTGTCCGGACTCTCGGTTCTCCTCATTCCGACTCCTGAAGGAATTACAGCTAAGTCCTGGCGCCTACTAGCAATTTTCGTGGCCACCATTACCGGTTCAATTGTTCGCCCTTTGCCAGGCGGCGCCGTTGTGCTGCTGGGAGTATCTGCAATCGCGCTGACCGGTGTCCTGCCTGTTCGTGACGCCTTATCTGGATATGCCGATCCAATTGTTTGGCTGGTGTTAGCCGCCTTTTTCATGTCGCGAGGGATGATTAAGACTGGTCTGGGAAGGCGCATTGCTTTTCTACTCATTCGAGCTATCGGTCGCCATTCGCTGGGACTTTGTTACGCCCTCGCTTCGACAGACATGCTTTTGGGAACGATCATCCCATCGACTGGTGCGCGCTCAGGCGGAATAGTCTTCCCGATAGCGAAGAGCCTTGCGGAGGCTTATGACTCCAAGCCCGGAGCGACGGCGGGTCGGCTGGGGGCCTTCCTAATGCCTGTGCTTTACCAATGTGATGTCATCGTCTGTGCAATGTTCCTGACGGGCCAGGCTTCAAATGTTCTAATTGCGAAGTTTGCGCAAGAGGTCACCGGAATTGAATTGACCTATTCCCGCTGGGCACTTGCAGCGGTTGTACCAGCCGTGTTGTCGTTGATCACGGTTCCACTGCTTCTGTACCGAATCTTCCCACCCGAGGTGAAGCACACTCCAGCCGCCGCAGAACTCGCGGCTTTTGAACTGAAGCGGATGGGAAGGATGGCCTGGGGCGAGAAGATGATGCTCATCGTTTTCGCGCTGGTAGCTGGCCTCTGGATGACTACCGCCTTCCACGGAATAAATTATGCAGTTGTAGCCCTGGTCGGCATTTGCGTTCTGTTGCTGAGCGGGGTGTTGACTTGGGAAGACGCAATCAGCGAGCGAGGCGCGTGGGACGTTTTCATTTGGTACGGCGGATTGGTACGCATGGCCGAGGCGCTGGGAGAAACAGGAATTACCAAGCGATTTGCAGAAACATCCGCCGGATTTACGTCGGGTTGGAAATGGTGGACAGCGCTTGCCCTGTTATTACTCGTCTACTTTTACGCCCATTATGGATTTGCGAGCATTACGGCGCACGCGACAGCCATGTATATTCAGTTTCTGACCGTGATTCTGGCGGCTGGGGCGCCTCCTTATCTGGCAGTCCTGTCCCTCGCCTACTTTTCCAATCTTGATGCGTCACTGACGCACTATGGCACAACCCCGGCTCCGATCTACTTCGGTGCGGGCTATGTTACGCAACGGAGATGGTGGTTGTTGGGGTTGCTGGCTTCGCTGGTCAATATTCCCATTTGGGTTATCTTCGGTTTCACATGGTGGAAGCTGTTGAAACTTTGGTAGCAAAGGCCCAGTTTGAGCAAGGTCGACTGTAAACAGATTAGTGAGTTGGAAGCCGAGCTCGTTACGCGCATTTCTGAGCTCGCCGAACAGAAGACTGACGCGGTTAGAGCAGTCCGTCAGGAGTTTTCCCAGCGGCTGTCAAAAGCGCCAGCTTCGCGAAGTTAACAACAAACTAGTATCAGGTTTAAAAAATGCGCGACGGCCTCGGCACTAAACTCTTTGTCCCCTGTCTGAGATCGGGAAAAAGCGTGGTGTGAGTTGGAGGAAGACATGGCTGGTTATTCAGGAACACCACTCATCAAGAAGCTGGGAATCAAGGAAGGCTTTCGAGTTGCGTTAGTAAACTCACCAAAGGGATTCAAGAAAGAGTTAGGCGCGCTGCCAGAGAAAGCGAAGTTTGTGCCGTGTCTGACAGACTCCCTCGATGTGATCTTGCTATTTGTGAATTCTGAAGTTGAGTTGCGGAAACGGTTTGTGGTATTGGCGGCGAATCTCGTTGCCAAGGGGATGGTGTGGGTAGCCTGGCCCAAGAAGAGCTCAGGCGTGGCAACAGATCTTTCATTTACTAATGTTCAGCGAATTGGTTTGGATACCGGTCTGGTTGACGTCAAAATCTGCGCAGTGAACGATGTCTGGTCGGGACTCAAATTTGTTTACCGGCTGAAAGACCGGGCGCGACAATGATCGGGAAAGCAAGAAACCTTCAAGACATTTCCACAGGTTCTGTGGAAAACCGTGTTGCAAATCGAATGGTCAGATGTTGCAAGGTTATTTAAGGTGAAGACTTATAGCACTTTGCACATGCATGCGGCGTGGACGCAGCCTTGATCTCAGAAAAACATTTTGCTGCTCGTTGCTCACGAAAAAGTACAACGAAAATGTGGTTCAAACTTTTCCTGAAGTGCATTCTCGCAAAACCCTCCGCATCGAATGCTCTTAGTCCATTTGGGTTCTGCTTCGGCGACCAGCTTTGAAAATCGAATCCCACTAATAGTGGGCCCAGGTGAAGGTGAGCGGAAGCTGTTGCGTCAAACGGACGGCGAACGGTTTATGGGCGAAATCAGGAAATAGAATTTTGTTCGGAATTCATAAGGTGGCATAGACAACTTTTTCGAAAGTAATCGATTGCGATGTTGAGATCCATAAGTGCGTGATCATCTATCCTGTCCGAAGAGAGTTGTTTGCGTTAGCGATCAGAGGGGTATTAGTTGTAAATGAGATCAAATCTACGTTCGAGTATCTTGGATCACTTGAGGGTGAAAAAGTAGTTGCAAAAATTTCGTCGATGACTATAATGCGACTCCCTCGCTGGAAGGGAATGATTGCCAGAAGAAAAAGTTGAAGTCGGCACTTGGTTTTGGATGTGTTGGTGGGTTACTAGCTCTTATAAATTTCTCTCGCAGCCCCCGAAAAAACCTGCTACGTAGCAACTGACTCCAAGGTTAGTGTGTGCAATTTCAGTGATCTGAAGTTGCGCTGGCAATCTTAGGCGAAAAAGCAACCTGGTTCCCTGGGTTTCCTTCGCCAATCAATGACTTCACCGCGATCCGCAGAGAACCGAACTGGACACTCCCAGTCCAGCGGTTAGTGGTGACGTGTTCTCTTTCAGCGAAACTCGCAAGCGAGTGTCCCAGTTTGTTTGGTGGAGCGCTGAAATGAAAGCAGAATCAGACCTCAGTCTTGAGACGAAAGACTGTCCCCTTTGTAATCAAGCATTATCGTTGTCTGAGTTTGGGATTTGCCGGGCACGCAAAGACGGGCGAAACCTTTACTGCAAGAGTTGCATACGCAAGAAGGTCACAGATAGTCGTCAAGCCTTGCGGGAATACAAGTCTGCACGCAAGCGATATGTGGCTCAGACTTTGGATTCTAACGAGATGTTACCTTCAGACGGCGAGTCGCACGCCGCGGCTCAACATATCACCCGAGTAGTCAGCAAGTTGTCACCCATCGAGCGTGTGCGCGAAGCAATTAAGAAGAATGCTCGGACGCAAAAAGAAATCGCCCAGGAGACCAAGCTCGGGAAAGATGAGATAGGCGACGCACTCGCAAATCTCCTTTTGTGGACTCGTGAAATTCGCACCGAGGTCATCGATAACACGCGCATGTATTTCATAAATGAGTCCCCGCAGCTGGCTTTTTCGCAGGTCGAGGTCGGACTGAGGATTCCCAAGCGGAAGCCAGACGTACCAAGTTCGTTCAGTGCGTTGGCGGGATTAATGCCGGGCAAGAAACCCGAAGGCGAGCCTGAGAAAATTGGCGGTTGGTTCGCTGCCTAACCGGAGTCGGAGCCGACGCTTAATCCTTGAAAGCGTCGAGAACCTCGCGAGCGTGCTCCTCTGGTTTCACCTTCTCGAAAATCTTTTTGATCTTGCCCTTCTCATCGATTAGAAAAGTGGTTCGTTTGACGCCCATGTAGGTTCGCCCCATGAACTTCTTCTCGCCGTAAGTGCCGTACGCGTCTGCAATGGCATGATCCGTGTCAACCAGCAACGTGAAGGGCAACTTGTACTTGGCAGTAAACTTTTTGTGAGACTTCTCGTTATCGGGAGATACGCCCAGAATCTCGATGCCCTGCTTCTTAAACTGGGAAAATGCATCCCGGAAGGCGCATGCTTCTTTTGTGCAGCCCGGAGTGTCATCCTTGGGATAAAAGTACAGCACTACTTTTTGGCCGCGAAAATCCTTGAGACTCACCTTTTGCCCATCCGCGCCGGTAGTCGTAATTGGAGGAGCTACGCTTCCTTCTTTAGGCATGAATCCTCTCCTGTTTCGGTTGAATGTAGTTGATTGAGTCAAACATTCTAGGCTGGACTTTGTAAGCGTGGCAAGAATGCAGCAGGAGCCAAAATGAAGAAGACGACAAGAAGCAAGCACTGGATGGTGAAGCAGGAACCGGAAACGTACTCCTGGGATAATTTCGTCAACGATGGAAAAACTGATTGGACAGGCGTAAGAAATTACCAGGCTCGAAATAACCTGCGCGAAATGCAGGCCGGGGACAAGGTGCTCTTCTACCACTCAGGTAAAGACAAGGCTGTAGTAGGCATCGCCGAGGTAGTGAAAGGGGCATACCCGGATCCGACAGCCGACGATCCTCAGTGGGTTGCCATTGACCTGAAACCGGTCAAAGCCTTTTCGAAGCCTGTGCCACTGCCTGCAATTCGATACGACAAGCGGCTGAGTGGGCTTCCTTTGATCAGACAGTCGCAACTTTCGGTGATGCCGCTAACCAAGGACGAGTTTGACGTTCTGGTTGCCATGGGTAACGTCAAGAGTCGGACGAGATGAAGGACAGGTGAAAATGTTCAAGCAGATTGATTACACAATGGTGATTGTTTCCGATATGCAGCGTTCGATTGAGTTTTATCGCGACAAACTTGGAATTCCATTAAAGTTTCAGTCACCGGACTGGACCGAGTTTCTCACCGGCACTAACACCCTGGCTTTGCACGGCGGTGGCATTCCCCAACCACCCAGAGTTGGATCCGCTGACAAGGACGCCGGAACTTGCTCAATCGGGTTCAATGTTGAGGATGTCGACAAAACCTACGAAGAGTTAAAAGCCAAGGGCGTTAACTTTGTGATGCCGCCGACGCAGAGAGAAGGTGAGGGAATAAAGCTCGCCGTATGCATTGATCCAGACGGCTTACCGGTTTCCTTTGCTCAGTTGATTTCCTGAAAAGAAGGTTTCACAGAACCATTGGCTACCAGCCAATGGATCGCAGCACTCAGCCCAGCAGGAGCAACTCACCCACAGAACCATTTGCGGTAGCCAATGGATCGCCAGCACTCAGCTCAGCAGGAGCCACTCCGTAATTAAGTAGGCCAGAGGAATTCGATAGTGTTGTGACTCAAAGTGAGGTTGAGGTATTTGTTGTTCCTTTATGTGAGGTTTAGATGTCGGCGAAAATTGTAAGTCATAAATGTTAATCGCCACAGGTATGTTGAGTCTTAGGACGCGCAGTTGAGTGGCTGCTGCTGGCGGGCGAGTGGTGGATCCATTGGCTACCGCAAATGGTTCTGTGGGTGAGTTGCTCCTCCTAGCTGAACAACCTTGGTTCGCTGGAATCGTTCGGGGCCCTTTCCGGAGTGGCGGAATCGGCAAGCCGGGGATACTTTTCGAACAAGGGAAGCGGAGCTGGAACTCGCTGTTCCTCCAGTGTCGATTTGATCTCCAATGCATTAACCACGGCTTTTCCCAGAAAGTGATTGTTGGTGATTACGTAAGTCTCCTTAACCTGCCTTGCAACCTCCTTGACTCTCACAATCCAGGGCTCGAGCTCGTCCGCGGAGTAAAGATAATTGTAGCGTTCATCTCTAACAGCCTCGTCCCTAAACCAATTCTGATAGTTGCGGCCATGCAATCGAACATAGCCTAACGGCGAAGTAGTCAGGGCCGATGGTCTAATAGACTTCTTAAAAATGGGCTGGTCGATGTTGCAAATGCCTACTTCCAGCGTTTCAAGCTCTTCGTAGACTGCCGAGTTGTTCCAGGAAGCATGACGGACTTCGAGGATCAGCGGATAATCCTTGAAACGACTAATCAGCTTCATTAAATAGGCCCGCTCTTCATCTGTGTTCTTGAACGACCAGGGAAACTGTAGCAACAGCGCGCCAAACTTCCCCGCCTCAGCAAGCGGATCGATCCCTTCGCGGAAGGTTTTCTCGTCATCACTGGTGGCTTTCCCGCGCTCGTGCGTAAAGACCCGGTGCAGTTTTGCTGTGAATCTGAAATCTGGATTGTCAGCAACACGTCTTGCCCAGGCGTTTGCGCTCGTGGCGGCAGGAGGACGGTAGAAGCTGCTGTTAATCTCGATTGTGTTGAAGAACCTGGCGAGGTAAGTGAGCGGATCGAATTTTGATCCCGGCTTCTGCGGATAGACGATGCCCTCCCAGTCCTTGTATGACCACCCAGCGGGTCCGATGCGAATCTTGTTCATAATTTAGCCGCGGATTAACGCGGATCACGCGAATCTGAAAAAAACCTGATCATAGAGAAGAAGCTAAACTGACTCGCTTAACCGATTGTCGTGATCTGATCCGCGTTCATCCGCGCAAATCCGCGGCTCATTCCGCCTTGGCTCGGCCCGCGATGCGAAGTGCCGAGGATTGATGGTATAAACACTAGCACTTAAGTTCCTGAATCAAATACGCAGAAAGGAGTGGTTTTGATGCGTCTTACAGAGATGGTGTCGTGCTCTGGTTGAGCGGCAAAGCTTAGCCCTAGCATACTCGCTCAGGTTTTGAGCGGGCTACCAAGACAGCCTTTTGACAAAAATCTGATTGTCGGCTTCGATACTGCCGACGACGCGGGTGTATACCGCCTTCGCGACGACCTGGCAATTGTCCAGACGCTGGATTTTTTCACACCAATCGTCGACGATCCATACGTCTACGGACAAATCGCCGCGCTCAATTCTATCAACGACGTTTGGGCAATGGCCGGTACGCCACTAACGGCCATGGCCATTACTTGTTTTCCAAAGAAGGGCGTCGACCCCGCGATTCTGGGCGAGATCATGCGCGGCGGTCTGGAGACTTTGAACAAATATGGCGTCACCTTGATCGGCGGGCACAGCGTCGACAATGAACAGATCATGTTTGGTTATTCAGTAACGGGCTTAATCGATCCGAACAAGATAGCTACCAATTCCGGAGCACGTACGGGCGATGCAATCATTTTGACGAAGCCAATAGGCACGGGAATTATTTCCACGGGAATAAAATGGGGAAAGACAAATAGCGCAGTGGCATCGAAATCCGTGGAAACAATGTTGACCCCGGGCAGATACGCCGCGGAGGCAATGCGCGAATTTGGTGTCAAGGGCGCAACAGATGTCACCGGTTTTGCATTGCTTGGTCACGCTTGGGAGATGGCAAAAGCCAGCCAGGTGACGATCGACTTGGATTCTGCAGTGGTACCTTTCTTAGAAGGCGCGCTTGAGTTAGCAGCCCAGGGAATGCTAACTAGTGGTGACAAGACGAACCGGGACTATGTAGGAACGGACATTGAGCTTGGCGCTTCGATTGGCAAAGAAACTCGTAGCCTGCTCTTTGATCCGCAGACGGCAGGAGGCATGTTGATTTCAATTCATCCTGAGCGTGCGACCGACCTACTTGCACGTTTGCGTGAGAACTACCCGCAAGCCCGGGTGATAGGACGTGTATTGGAGCGAGGCGCCTGCTCAATCACGGTTAGGTAGAACTATGGTTTCAACAACTCAGGAATTGGGAAAGCCATATGCCGGAGCACTATCCGAGCTTTACCGCACCGTGCGCGAGCGGACCCTGCGAATCGTTGAGCCGCTGGAGATTGAGGACTACGTAATACAGACAGCCGAATTCATGAGTCCGCCGCGTTGGCACATAGGCCATACATCCTGGTTCTTTGAAACTTTGCTGCAAAGTTATCTTCCCGGCTACCAGCCTTACTCTGAAGACTTCCTTTTCTATTTCAACTCTTACTACGAAGGCTTCGGTGCGCGCATTGAACGAGCGAAGCGCGGGACTAAATCACGACCGACGGTGCAGGCAACACTCGAATATCGCCGGCGCATTGATGAGCTGATGATTGAATTCCTGGAGCAGCTGACCGCTAACCCGGAGGCTGACAAAGCGCGCTCCCTGGTACGACTGGGCCTGGAGCACGAGATGCAACACCAGGAACTTTTGGTTTATGACATCAAGCACTTGCTCTGCGACCTGTACCAGCCCGAGATGAAACCGGCGCCGTCGGCGTCTCAGACTGTTGAGGGGATGGCAGAAGTCGAGGGTGGACTGTTCGTACTTGGTTATGGAGCCGAGGTCAGTGGGAAGGTGATGTGTGGCTCAGGGACGACAGGCGGATTTGCATTTGACAATGAAAAGCCGGCGCATCAGGTCTTCTTACGAGACTTCGCTATCGACCGTGCGCTGGTAAGCAATGGTGATTTCCTTCAGTTCATTAGAAATGGAGGTTATCGGGATTTTCGCTGGTGGTTCTCGGAAGGTTGGCAAGTGGTCTTGCAGGAAAATTGGCAAGCTCCGCTCTATTGGGAAGTTCACGATGGCGAATGGATGATTCGAGACTTCCGGGGCTTAAACCCGGTTGAGAGCAAGGCCGATGAGCCGGTTTCTCACATCAGCTTTTACGAGGCGTCCGCTTACGCCAAGTGGGCGGGGAAGCGCTTGCCAACCGAAGCCGAATGGGAGAAAGCGGCCTGCTTCGATCCTACAACTGAACCTGGAAGGGCTTTCCCCTGGGGTGAAGATGTGGCGACTAGCTCCAGAGCGAACCTGCTGGAGAGCGAACACTGGGGCTTGACGCCAATCGGCGCTTATCCCGACGGCAAGAGCAGATACGATTGTCACCAGATGATTGGAGATGTCTGGGAGTGGACAAGCTCAGACTACGTTCCTTATCCCGGATTCAAATCGGAGTTCGACGAATACAACGACAAATGGTTTGTTAATCAAAAGGTTCTGCGTGGCGGTTCATACGCAACGCCCCAGCTTCACATTCGATCAACTTATCGCAATTTCTTTCACGCG
>JAMQPH010000568.1 GCA_023717605.1 Pyrinomonadaceae bacterium | reverse complement strand
GATGGCTTCGGCAGGGTTCACTTTCTTCAAACACCCGGCGAACATAGAAATTCCTGCACAGCCTCCGACGCCGAACGATTTGTTCCAAGTGGTGCTTCAAACAGTCCGATTCATGGGGATCGCTGCAGCGCTCCCGGAGTTCGGAACCGAACACCCGTCGCCTGACCAATTGAAAGTCGTAGTGGATGAACTGATCAGCCATGACTTTTTCGCGCAAGTAGTAGGAGGAATCAGTTCTGCCGAGCGGCATTTCCAACTGGTGGAATCAGATTCCGCGGTAGACGGATCTTTTGGCGCAAGCTGCGTCCGGTTCGACGCGAAAGTGGCAGAGCATGGCGCTTTTCTAGCGCCGCCCGATGTTGTCATCTACCTGCACTTCTTCAACAATCTAGTATGTGCCCACCCGCAACCTACGTCTGCCACGAGCAGTTTAGTGTGGATCGGTTTCGTGGAGGTTTACCGCGAGGGAGATCAGTCGGTCGCAGCTACGCTGAGCCGAGAGGTTGAGCCCTTTCTACAGAGTCTGCAATTTACAGCTCCGAGAATAGTTCGGCATCAAATCAACTAAAAATTTGGGCTCCAGCACGACAATAAAGTCCTTGACGCAAAGGGTTTCTAAAAACTCATCCTCGGACCCTCAAGAAGCTTACGGGGGACAGATAAGTGGGATGGCTTCGCGCTTATTTCTTCTATAGATACGAAAGTCCTCGCGATCGACCGTGATAACGCTGTGGCTTGGATAAAGCTCACTCATGCGAATGAGGCAAAGGTCAGCCAGATCGGGCAGGCGGTTGGCATAGCGGTTCGCTAGAGCTGCGAGTTGGGGCAAATGGTCTTGGCAATCGAAGGCGAGGGCGATCAGTCCGTCTCGGATCATAGCGAGAACCAGAGGCACATTGCGCAGATGAAACGCAGCCTCCGCCAGAACGGCTTCGCAAGTAAGCAGCGGCTCGGTCACCTGACCGGCAACGTTTACAGCCCAGTCGTGGTGCCTATCGTTCCGATTGGCGAAGCCAACCAGGAACCCAGTGTCCGCGATGCCCTTCACGGACGGGAGAACCCTTTGCGCGTGGAGAGTTCCTTCGGCCCGCGCACGGTTCCTGCCAACCGCATGAAGGCTTGGTTACCGCCGCTCGTCCTGGCCTTTTCCAATTGTTCACGTACGAGTTTGCCTTGCGACACGCCGCTTTTGGCTGCGGTCGTTTCCAGCCAAGCCGCCAGTTCTTTGCTCAGTCGAATAGTGATTGTAAGACCCATACGGCAAAAGTGTACACATTATGGTCGCCATCCGCAAGGACTCATCCGAGTTACCGGCAGCTTGATTCATTAGGGCGATCGGAACCATCCCTTCTCTTCTTGGCGTATGTAACGCCCCAGGGCCCGGCCTTTTACATTCAAGGTGAACGCTGGATTTCATCTTCCCGGCGAAGTCGGCGATGGTGCCACCAGCTGTGAGACTTGGCTGTAGAAGTTGGCGCGACCGAACGCTTCGTCGCGTGCATTACCGCGCGAACACCAGCAGGCTGTTCGCCGCCAGCGCGAGGGCTGCGGAGTGGCTGAAGTCGTGCAGCGGTTGGGGCTCCGCGTGGATCCTTCCGCCGTTGCCGACGGTGTTGGCGTTGACCCAGTTCTCGTAGACATCGCTGTTGAAAACCTCGCGCCAATCACCGCCGCCGGGAAAGCCGAT
>JAMQPH010000567.1 GCA_023717605.1 Pyrinomonadaceae bacterium | reverse complement strand
CTGGCAATGGTATTCACCGGAGTTCGACATTTCAAGCATTGAGTTACATCAGATTACGAGGAGAGAACGATGCGCCTAACAACCATTATGAAAGTCGGTCTGATTGCCTCCATTCTACTATCACTGAGCGTGAACATTGTCGCTCAAGGAGGTGGCAGCCTTAAGGCTCCTGAAGGCAAAACGCAGCGAGTACGGTTCGCACGCGGTCGCACAACCGCAGTCCTGAACGGAGCCGTCGTTCGCGCAACTCAAGACCGGTACATCCTTGGCGCTCGTGAAGGCCAGACCATGATTGTGCACGTTACGTCTCGTGAGAAAAACGCAGTATTCACAATCCTCGATCCCAGCGGTACTGCTCTCGCGGGCACGGACGAGGGTTCAGATGCCATGGATTGGACTGGTGAACTGCCCTTATCGGGAGACTATTCAATCTGGGTTTCGCCCACACGGGGCAACGCCACCTACACGCTGGAAGTGACTATTCGTTAGCGCTGATTAATGTCTTGCTACGATAGCGGAGCTTGCACCATACTTGTGTGCACTAACCGCACTTTTTGGTGAGGGAAAATGGCAGACTCAGATTCAGAGCTCGACGCCACAGACTTTGTGCGTTGCCGTTATTGCGGCCAGCGCAATCTAACTAAACCAGGAAGCAGTGAGGCCCGTTGCGGGCGTTGCCGGCTTCTGCTTTCCGATGAGCCGCACAAGAAGTTCCCCAACCTGAATAAGGATCAATACATACACCCGGCAGATAGACGCGCGCTCGCCGCTCTGAAAGCCATTCCGGGAATTGATTCCGCGGTGAAGAAACTACTGGTCGTCACTGGTGAATCCGCTATTCGAGTCATCTTCACCGCGAGTGCCGTCAAAGTGACTCCGGAGCAATGTCCTGATCTTCATGCCAAGCTGAAGATTGCCTGCAATACTCTGGGCTTAGAAACTCCAGATCTTTTTGTGCAACAGAATCCCGTGGCCAACGCGTTTACGGGCGGGGTAGAGCGCCCGGTGATCGTGCTCTACTCGCAGCTCGTCGAGCGCTTGACAGACGAGGAGGTTTTAGCGGTGGTCGCACACGAAGTCGGTCACATCCACGCCGAACATGTTCTTTACCTTACCGCAGCCCGCTTGATCGAATATCTGGCCAAGACCGCGGTCCTGGCATCACCGTTGACCGGAATCGTCAAAGAGCTGCTGACCCTCACCATGCGGTCGGCATTGCTTGCCTGGGCCCGACGCGCAGAGCTTTCGTGTGATCGCGCAGCCCTACTCGTGACCCAGGACGCAAACGTGATCGGTAGAACAATGATGAAGCTGGCGGGCGGAACATACGCTTCCAAGGTGGACTACGAGCGGTTCCTCGACCAGGCCCGTGACTTCGAGAAGAACTACGACGCAAAAGCTCTCGACCGTTTTTGGGCCGACGTCATCACTGCCGGTCTTAGCCACCCCTTTCCGGTTTGGCGAGTGTCTGAAATTCTTAAATGGGTAGAAAGTGGTGAATACAAACAACTGCTGACTGGAAAGCCGGAAAGCGAAGCAGCGTAAATCAGTCCAAAGTCCAACGTCCAATGTCCAAGGTCAATTTGGATTTCACGGACATTGGACATTGGACGTTGGACATTGGACCTATGTTGCAAAACAAATTCGGAATCATCTTCGGGGTGGCAAACAAACGCTCCATTGCCTGGGCTACGGCTCTTTCGTTGCATGGAGCAGGTGCGCGACTCGCGTTTGCTTATCAAGGCGAGCGCCTGAAAGAGAATGTTGAGGGACTTACTCGTGACGTCATGCCTGACTCTCCTATTTTGCCGTGTGACGTGACGAAGCAGGTTGAAGTAGATGAGGCATTTCAACGAGTGGGCGAAGAGTTTGGTCGGCTCGATTTTCTAATTCACAGCATCGCTTATGCGCCGAGAGAAGCACTAGAAGGCGAATATCTTGCTACGAGCCGGGATGCCTTCGTAACGGCGCTAGAAATCAGCGCGTATTCACTAGCTCAACTGGCTCGGGCGGCCGTTCCGTTGATGACCGGAGGCGGCAGCATCGTCTCGATGACTTACTATGGCGCGGAAAAAGTCGTGGCGGGTTACAACGTGATGGGAATTGCGAAGGCCGCGCTGGAAGCAAGCACTCGTTACCTGGCCCTCGATCTGGGGCCACGCAACATCCGCATTAACACGATCAGTGCCGGCCCCATTCAAACCCTTTCTGCTCGCGGCGTCTCGGATTTCACAACCATGTTGAAGCATCACGCCGAGCGGGCGCCGTTGCGCCGCAATGTGGAGCCGCGCGAGGTTGGTGATACAGCTCTTTTCTTGTGCAGCCCCCTCTCGTCCGGAATCACTGGCGAGGTGATCCATGTGGACTGCGGTTACAACATCATGGGTATTTGAGTAGCACAGACTTCAGTCAGTGGGTGTAGCGAGCAGTCTGTTAGGAACGAAGGTTAAGCCTGGGGCAGCTGATACACAGACTGAAGTCTATGCTACTTAAGGAGCGCGATGGAAAAGCCAACGGAGGCAGAACGGCGACGAGCAGAACGGCGGCATTCGCAGACCCAGGACGAACAACTTCTCGAGAGTCCGCGCAGTGATGAATTCACGCACACAGACACCTGGCGCGTGTTTCGTATTATGGGTGAGTTCGTTGAGGGTTTTGATGAACTCGCAAGCCTGACTCGGGGCATCTCTATTTTCGGTTCCGCACGTGCCAAGCCTGACGATCCGTACTACAAGGCCGCAGAAGAAACAGCGGGCCTGCTGGCACGCGAAGGCTTTGCGGTGATCACTGGAGGCGGACCGGGCATGATGGAGGCGGCGAACAAAGGCGCTTTTGAAGCCGGGGGGCTCTCCATCGGGTGCAACATTGAGCTGCCCTTTGAACAGGGGGCAAACAAGTATCTAACGCGCTCCCTAACCTTCCGCTACTTCTTCGTCCGCAAGATGATGTTCGTCAAATACAGTCTCGGCTTCATTATCTTCCCGGGCGGATTCGGAACTCTTGATGAGCTCTTCGAAGCGCTCACTCTGATTCAAACCCACAAGATTCGAAACTTTCCGGTGGTGTTATTCGGGTCGGAATATTGGAACGGGTTAATAAATTGGATCCGAGACTTCGCACTGAAGGAAGGCAAGGTCTCCGAGCAGGATTTGAAGCTCGTGCACATGACAGACTCACCGGCTGAAGTTGTTCAGATTGTCGTCAACAGTCAAAGCTCACTGCGCGGTCTGGACAGAAGCTTCGCAGACGACTATCGCGAACTGGAAACGAGATAGCATTGTAGGGGCGTCCCTCCGTGGGCGCCCC
>JAMQPH010000558.1 GCA_023717605.1 Pyrinomonadaceae bacterium | reverse complement strand
CATCGAGTCGGCGCAGCGCGTTTGCCTCAACCCTGACCTTTTCCTGAATGAGAGTCTTGAAAGACCCGTAGGTAAAGGTCACATGGTAGATGCCGGGCTGAAGGCTACTGAACTGGTACCCACCATTCCCGTCAGTGGTGGTTTCCTTACTTGCGCCCGTGCCGACATTGCGCGCCTCAACTTTGACGCCCGGAACAGAGGCACCCTTTTGATCGATTACGCTACCGGTTACCGAGCCGTAAAGTACCTGGGTGTAAGCCGCCTGCGGCGCGAGCAAGACGAGGAGCATCAATACCAGGAGTGGCGCCACCATCAAAGGTCGTCCGCATCTGGCCGCTGCGTTCAACTCGGCGGTAAACTGCACCGCCCGTTGACCGGTTCTGTTGGAATTGAACATTGGTTTGTCTCCTTGGTTCGAAGGTTCTTGAGATTTGACGCCACGGATGAGCGATGCCAGGACTGCGGCGACGCATCCTCGGCGAGATGGCGCGTTGTCGTCTTCCACCCCTATGAAATGAACTCATTGCTAGACCGTGCTCTAAAATTTTGGGGCCGTTAGTTGCCCGCTCAAACCCAGGAAGGATTCTTAACTCGCTTTAATTCGCGTCCACAACAAACAGGCCAAGAAAAATACTTTCAAGGCACCGAGAAGCGATTTCAGGCCACCAACGGAGCTCCGAAGTGTTTCTGTAATACAAGCGCGATCGTGCCACGAAGTCTTGGATGGGATGTAGGATCAGCCGGGACTACTCTAGTTCCGGCTCTGGTGAACGAGTGACGCTTGACGGCCGCGTCAATAATCGGGCCAACTTGATTCCACACCCTCGTCACCTCACCGATCACGACGATCACGTCAGGAGCCAACCCGGTGACCAGTAGGGCGATACCTCTTCCCAGATATTCCGCCATTTGTCTGATTGCCTCTTCGGCCTTGGGATCGCCTTGTTCCATCAACCGCAACAGATCATCAAACGTCAGCCCCGTTCCCACCGGGGATACTTCCTTTTTTCCGCTGCGGACAGGCGATGAGGACTGAACGTAATAGCGAACAGCGGCAGAACTTGAGGCGTAGAGCTCCCAGCAACCTCGATTGCCACACTTACATTCGAGCCCATCCTGAACAATCGCAGTATGTCCGAATTCACCAGCCATCCCATTCGACCCCTGAATCAACTGGTGATTGAGAATCAAGCCAACTCCAATTCCTTCAGACACTGTGACTGCCACCAGATTACGGACCGCGAAGGACTGTCTCCCAAACCAGATTTCAGCCAGAGCGCAAGAATTGGCCGCGTTTTCCAACTCCACAGGCAATCCTGTGGCCTGTTCTAACGCCGTCTTCAAGTCAAAGTCACTCCATCCCAGATTAGGCGCGAACACCAGGCGCTGAGAAACCAGATCCACGCGACCGGGCAGGCTTACGCCGATACCTTCACAGGTAATCTCCGGGCGCATCTTAATCAGGTTGCGCAACCGCGGTGTTAGATCATGAATAAACTGTTCCGGATCCGGGGCCGTGGGAAGTGACTCCTGGGCCACAAAGTTAGCATCGAGATCGGCGAGCGCTACCGTGGTAGTCGCCGGGCGGACGTTGATACCAATAATACCGACACGCCCTTTGTTTAAGTGAAGAAACGTCGGCCGGCGTCCACGCAGGGTGTGACCGTTTGCACCCTCAGTCACCCATCTTTCCGCAATCAGCTGTTCTGCAATAACCGAGACTGTGCTCCGCTGGAGCCCGGAGTGGCGCGCTAAATCGGCTCGTGAGATTGGCTGATGCCCGCGAATGAGGTTCAAGACGATGCGCCGGTTAATATCGCGGGCCGTCTCGCTCCTGGCAACCTGGAAATTGTTAAGGTCTATCTTTCGCATTTCGGAAAGAGCGTGACTCTTCGACCAACTTGTACTTCCGTTTGTTCAAGGTCAATTGAGAGAACCTGCCGAATCTGCAGGATCCATTTGTTCGTGGCGTGAACTAATAACAAAGATCCCTTTTTGAAGTCAAGAGAAAAGTATAATAATTGAAGCTCAACTTACACGAGGAGACGGGACGCCATGAAACTGACAGAGTTCTTATTAGCAGAGCTGGATCGCGAGGTGGACCGTTCGCGGCGCGCTCTGGAGCAGGTGCCCAACGGCAACTACGATTGGAAACCACACGAGAAGTCGATGATCTTCGGATATTTAGCAAACATGGTTGCGACGATTCCTTCGTGGGTCTCCATGGAGATCATGCAGGATGAACTGGACGTGGCTCCGGCGGACGGCTCGAAAATGGAACAGAAGCGTTTGGACACGAGCGAAGCGTTGCTGGAGGCTCTCGACAAGACCGCAGCTGCCGCACAACTGCTTGAGCGGCCAGATAGAAGTTTAGAGTTCAACCTTTAGGTTGTGGTGTCGCCGGCAGCAAGCTAAAGGGTGAACTCTCAACTGCTTGAGCGAGATATTAAAAGATAGACCAATCAACTGGCGCCACATTTCGTTTCGGCGGAGCTTGCATGAAGGACAGCTGTCATTTCTATAAGTATTTGGTGCCTGCGGCAATGATGTTCGGCCTGCT
>JAMQPH010000545.1 GCA_023717605.1 Pyrinomonadaceae bacterium | reverse complement strand
CTTGCCTTTCCTGAGAGTTGGGCGGGGTAAACCACCCTTCCCGACCTGCAAATCAACGAGCCTTGAATCGACTCCCGGTGCACCAATGATTGTTTGTGTCGAGTCCGACTCGTGATAGTTTACACTCCGATTTCAAATCGTTCTTACCAGCCACCAATACTTTTAAGTTTGGGAGAAAATGATGTCAGCTCTTCAAGCACGCCGGCGAATGAAGAATCTCTTGCTGTTCATTCCCAACATGGTCCTGCTTTGTGTACGTCTAATGAAAGATTCTCGGGTGCCGGCAACGGAAAAAGCGCTGGTTGCAGGCGCAGTGATTTACGCAGTCATTCCGTTGGATTTTATTCCTGACATGATCCCTTTCGTGGGCCAGATTGATGACGCCTATCTGATTGCCGTCACGCTTCTACGACTTGTGGATCGGACCGACACGCGGGTCGTGCGCGAGCACTGGAATGGTGGAGGAGACGTGGTCGAACTCATCCAGGCAATGGCCCAGATTACTGGCAAATTGTTGCCTAAGCGGCTTCGGCGGGTGCTTACGTCGCGCGTCAAAATGGCTCCGGAACTGAGCGAAGAAGTGAAGAAGCTAAAGCGTCCTTTGCTAGTGATTGAACCGGAAGCTGCCGACCAGCCCCGTGCGGAGATCAACTAAGCGAGCTCCAGTGATTAGTTCGAGGTTTTTAAGGCACCCAAAAGCTTCTCGTGAATACCGCCAAAACCACCGTTAGACATGATAGCTACGACATCGCCTTCGCAAAGCTCGGGAATTAGTTGTTCGATTATTTCTTCCGCCCCGGGTAATGCGAACGCTGGTTTATCGAGTTTCGAAATATCCGCAATTAGTTGATCGGTATCGAGCGCACGCCCTTTTTCTGTCACCTTCCCACTGTCAAAAACATTTGCAATCAACACGTAGTCGGCGGGCTCGAAGGCCTGCGCATACTGATCCTGGAACACTGCTAGTCTCGACGACCACGAACGGGGTTCAAAGACCGCGATCAAACGCCGCTCTGGATACTTGTTGCGCAAAGCCCGAAGAGTTTCTCGCACTGCGGTCGGATGATGAGCGAAATCGTCGATTACAGTTACGCCGCGCTCTTGCCCTCGAATCTCGGCGCGGCGCCTCACATTCTTAAAGCTTGCCAGCGCCGCTGCTATTGAATCACGCTCAAGTCCCCAGTTGTCTGCCGCCACAATTACTGCGAGGCAGTTAAGCAAATTGAACTCGCCAATCAGTGGCGTCCGAAACTGGCCCCACTGCTTACCGTCGCAATACACGGTGAAGCTGGACATGTCGCCAGCGTAGTTTGTATTGCGAATCTGCCATTTTGCATCGTCGCTGGTACCGAATGTCTCCAGTTGCGTGAAGAGTCGTGAACCCATTGAGGCGACAACTTCACGCACTGCAGCGCTGTCCCATCCGGCAATCAGCCTGCCATTGGCGGGAATCAGGTTCATGAATCTTCGAAATGCAAGCTTCACAGCGGCCAGGTCAGGATAAATATCAGCATGGTCGAATTCGATGTTATTGACGATTCCGAGTTCGGGCAGGTAGTGCATGAACTTCGGCCCCTTGTCGAAATAAGCCGTGTCGTATTCATCGCCTTCAATGATGAAGTATTCGCTGTCAGTGACTCGAAAACTCACGCCGAAGTTCTGCGCGACGCCTCCGATTAGAAAGGTGGGATCCAGGCCCCCCTGGTCCATGACCCAGGCGGCGATGCTCGTGGTCGTAGTCTTGCCGTGAGTGCCGGCTACGACCAGGGAACGACGGCCGCGGATAAACTCTTCCTTGACCACTTCGGCCTGCGATCGATACCCGAGCCTTAGTTTCAGCGTTTCTTCCACCTCGGCATTCCCACGCGGAATCGCATTCCCCACGATTATGCAATCAGGACTGGGCTGCAGATGCTCAGGCCGATAACCTTGATTCACGTGGATGCCGAGCGACGCAAGCATGGTAGACATGGGCGGGTAGACGTTCTCATCCGAGCCGGTGACGCGATGCCCGCTCGCTTGCAGCATCCCGGCCAAAGCGGCCATCGCCGTCCCGCAGATTCCTATGAGGTGATAGTGCATACCGAAGGTTGAAACGGGCTAAACCCTCAATCCAAACCGAGCGAATTCTGCCATGTTACTTTCATCTAGGTTAGTCAACGGTTGGAGCAGCGCGCAGCATTTGCCGAACACATCCCCAAAAGTTTCTTCCGGCGAGACTCTCCGGATGAATGCGGATCGCCTGCAGTAAGTCTTTCGCAGCGCTCAAGCGGTTTCCTTCGCGACTTGCCGCAAACGAATGACGCAACAAACGAGTGGCTGCGCACCATCGACGACCGGCGCCGTTTAGTTTGGGTTCGTAAATGTCAGCTATCTGATCAAACTCACGATCGAACAAATCACCTTCCGCCACGGTTTTACTGCGTTCGTGCAGCCGATAAGCTCCCAACAGAACAGGCAGGTGATCGCATCGATGCCCAGCGAGTAGTAAACGAACGTACAATTCATGGTCGAAACAGTAGCGCCAACGTTCGTCAAATCCTCCACTAAGCAAATTGCGTTTCCAGAACATACCCGGCTGAGGTGCCTTGTAGGCCCATGAGAGTGCTTGTGCCGCACTCTTTGGCACCCGCGTTGAGATGATCCGCGTTTCGTGTTGCTCCCCGAACATACGCGTGTCGCCGCACAGCCATTCGCACTGGGGATGTTCCTGAAAATAAGAGACTACAGCGGCGAAAGCCCCAGGCAGATAAAGGTCGTCGCTGTTGAGATAGGCTACGATATCGCCAGTTGCCTGAGCCAAACCCTTATTGAGAGCGTGCGCCTGACCTCGATCCTTTTCACTTATCCAGTAGGCAAGCCTGCCCTCGTATTTGCGAATCAGAGCCAGGCTTTCATCGCTGCTGCCGCCGTCAATAATGATGAACTCCAGTGGTTCGTAATTCTGATCGAGAACGGAAAGAATCGTCTGTTCTAAATATTGCGCCTGGTTGTAGGAAGGGGTGATAACTGAAATCTTGGGTAGCGCCACGCTTAAGCCTCTTCACACTGCCTTACGGCGAGATCGGCCCCACCAGCCATTTGCGCTTCGTACCAGTCTATAGTACGTCGCAAACCCTCTTCGAGGGATACTTGGGCCTTGAAGCCGAATTGTTCGAACGCTCGGGACACGTCGAGACGACGGCGGGGCTGGCCGTCAGGCTTATCATGCTGCCAGTGAATCTCACCGTCAAAGCGCGTTAGTCGCGCTATTATCTGCAAGAGTTCCGAAATCTTGATCTCACTACCGGTACCAATATTGATTGGTTCGCTCTCCTCATATCTGGCAGCTGCGCGCAGCACACCTTCCGCGCAGTCCTCGACGTAAAGAAATTCGCGCGAAGCGTTTCCCGTTCCCCATGCTTCGACGAAAGCTGAACCGCTCTCCCGGGCTTCAATGCACTTGCGTATGAGAGCCGGAATGACGTGTGATCTCTCCGGGTCGAAGTTGTCACCCGGTCCGTAAAGGTTTGCCGGCAAAAGAAAGATCGAGTTGAAACCGTATTGCTGCCGATAGCTCTGGGACTGCACCAACATCATCTTTTTAGCGAGTCCATAAGGTGCGTTGGTTTCTTCTGGATAACCGTTCCACAGATCGTCCTCGCGAAAGGGAGTTGGTGTGAACTTAGGATACGCGCAGACTGTTCCCAGGGCGACGAATTTCTTTGTGCCATGCAGCCTCGCCTGTTCGATAAGCTGTGCGCCCATCATCAGGTTTTCGTAAAAAAACTTTCCAGGGTTCTTTTGGTTTGCGCCAATTCCCCCTACCACCGCGGCCAGATGTATGATCAACTCCGGATGAGTGTCGGAAAGGAGTCGCTTGATGTCACCTTCATCGACGAGATTGTAATCGGCGCTGCGTGGAACCAACACCTCCACAGCCGGATACCTCTGCAAACGCTCAACGATGAAGCGTCCCAGGAACCCGGCGCCCCCGGTAACGACTACGCGTTCATAAGGAAAGCTTTCTTGCGACTGATCCATTGTCTCGAGCGTACTAAGCGAATTCCAAGTTACGAAAGCGTCTGGTAGTTCAGAGTTCAACCTTTAGGTTGTCGTTCGCCACGCGCAAGCTAAAGCTTGAACTCTAAACTACTTGAACTCTAGACTACTTGAGCTCTAAGCTAGGGGAGCGATCAGTATCGCCAAAAACTTCGTGCTCCTGATGACCGAGCATAGCTACATCGGCATCAACCATTAGTCGCACCAACTCCTTGAAGGACACCTTCGGTTCCCAACCGAGTACGCGTTTAGCTTTCGAGGCGTCGCCAACTAACAAATCCACCTCCGCAGGACGCAAGTATTTAGGGTCAAGTTCGACGTAATCATGCCAATCGAGATTGAGGTGGGTGAAAGCCTCGGTCAAAAACTCCTCCACGGAGTGCGTTTCGCCGGTCGCGATAACGTAATCGTCTGCCTGGTCCTGCTGCAGCATTAGCCACATCGCTTCCACGTATTCCCTGGCGTAGCCCCAATCTCGTTTCGCATCGAGGTTTCCCAGGTACAGTTTCTTTTGCTGGCCGGTTTTGATCCGAGCCACGGCGCGCGTGATCTTTCTAGTAACAAAAGTCTCACCACGGCGCGGACTCTCATGGTTGAAGAGAATGCCGTTCGAGGCAAACATCCCATAGCTTTCTCGATAATTGACGGTCGCCCAATAGGCATAGACCTTAGCTGCACCGTACGGTGATCGTGGGTAGAAGGGAGTGGTCTCAGTCTGTGGTATCTCGTGTACCTTGCCAAACATTTCCGAGCTGCTTGCCTGATAAAACTTCGCCTTCACGCCCGTCTCACGTATGGCCTCGAGAATGCGGACTGTGCTTAAGCCTGTCACATCGCCGGTGTACTCCGGGATGTCAAAACTGACCCGCACATGACTCTGCGCAGCGAGGTGATAAACCTCTTCGGGCTGAATGCGGTAGAGCAGTTTAATAAGATTGGTAGAGTCGGCAATATCTCCGTAGTGCAAGAACAGGCGCACGCCATTGATATGCGGATCTTTGTAGAGATGATTGATGCGCCCCGTGTTAAAGCTCGAAGCGCGCCGGATTATGCCGTGCACTTCATAACCCTTATCGAGTAACAGTTCGGCAAGATAAGAGCCGTCCTGCCCGGTGATACCTGTAATAAGTGCTTTTTTCATAAAGACGTTTTTCGTCCCTGGTCTATTCCATTCTGATAAGAATAGTCGCCCCAGGCATTTTGGGCAAAATCCCCCAAGTAAACGGCCGGTTCATTCAGTATTGGACAATGCATTACTGAATTCTATCTAATTATCAATAGTTATGGCGCGACTACTGTCTGATAAAAATTGCGTCGGCTTGCAATACGCTCCCGTCCGCCGGGCTAAGGACCTGGTCAAGGTTTCCCATGTATTTGAAACCCTTTTCCCTAACGTGCTGGTAGATGTCGTCGAATAACGGCTGCCCTTCGTAAAGTGTCTTGAAACTCACTTCGATGATGAGCAGACGCGAGCGCGCGATTAAATCTTCCCCGCCTAAAAGCACTTCCTCTTCATAGCCCTGCACATCAATCTTGATAAGAATCTCTTCTTCGGCGAGTACGTCCCGCGCCACATCATCGAGCCGACGGACTTCAACCCGCTCGTCAGTCACACGCTTCGCGAACGGGAAAGACTCTCTATGCAGGTCGGCCATCGCAAGCAGCGACGAGCTTTGCGAGTACTCGTTATGATGCATTTCCTGAGTAGACGTCTCCGCGCCGAGTGCGCAGTTGAACGCGCGGAAGTCCGGGATACGCCCCGTGTTGCGCTGTAGCCGCTCAAACGGCTCGGCTAGGGGTTCGAAAGAAATGATTGCGACGCCCGGCAAAATCTTGTGTATCATTCGCGCAAACTCGCCAGCGTGCGCGCCGACGTCAAAAACGGTGCGCAGTCCAAGCGAAGCGAGCCACAAAAACCTCGTCTCTTCGGTCAGCGCGAATTGTCTCGCCAGCTTCGAATTCCCCACCCGAACCAAGTTCAACCCTACTGCGTTGAGCGGTTTTCTCACAAGCGACTTAGCCAGATTACTAATATTCATATCCCTCGTGACCAGGCGATACTAATCAACCACCGAGCGATAAACGTCAAGGGTTTGCGCCACCGTCTGGTCCCAACTGAATTCCCGCGCCCGCTCGCGCCCGAGAGCAACGAGCCGCTCGCGCTGCGCTGGATCATCGACTAGTGATAGCAAGACATCCGCCAGATCATTCGCCGCGGGATTAAACAACAAGCCCGCGCCGCCCAAGACTTCCGGCAGGCTCGCACGGTTTGAGGCAACGACCGCAGTGCCGCACGCCATTGCCTCGACGAGCGGGATCCCGAAGCCCTCGTAGAGCGACGGGTAGACCAAGGCAATGCTGTGCCGGTAAAGCTTGGCCAGCTGCGCGTCGCTCGCTTGTCCGTAGTGCTCGACCCGCCCGCTCAACTTCATTTCGGCGACGTCTCGCTGCTCCGCCGCGCTCAGCGGCGTTCCCACTACGCAGAGTCCGAGATCGCGGCGCACGCTGGCAAGTTTTCCGACCGCCGCCAGCAGGTTGCTGAAGTTTTTATATCCGCCGCGCGCTCCAACGTACAAGAAATAAGGGCGCGAGGGAATCAGTTCTGGCCCATAGGCCATGCTCTCATTGAGTTCCGACGCGAGGTGCGTCACCCGTACGCACGCTTCCGTCAGGTGCGGGTAACGTTCAAGCAAATCCTTCTTTGTGTTCTCCGAAATGCAAATAATTGAGTGCGCTGCTTCAATCGCTTTTCGCTTCATTTCCACAACCAGCACTCCGTCCGTGAATTGCTTCGTGAACCGTTCGTGGATCATGTCCCAAACCGTTAGCACGACAGGGCGGCGGTACGCGGCCAACTCCCGTTGCGTCAATAGCGAGTAGTAAGTCGGGTGCGCGACATCGTAATTGACCGCCGCTTCCACGCGCCGAAAGTAATACTTTTCCACCCAGTAAGAGACGCGCAGCGGTGGCCATCGCTTGAACTTGAAGGCCTGTAAGTTGGCGTGCGCCGGGTGGTCCAGGGCGCGATCTTGGCAAGTCATCAGTAATGGCACGAAATTGCCGGGCAGCCGCTTGATTAAGTTGGCAAAATAACGGTTGACACCGCCAGCGGACTGTTCCTGATAAACGTACCCGTCGTAGAGTATGCGCATCCTTATTAGGGCCGATCTGCGTTCGGGGTGTGCAAACTATGGAGTAACAGAGCGATTATGATGTCTCCAAGCAACCTGGCCAATTGTTGCGAAGTCTGGATACGAGCTGTCGCGCGCAAGAATTATGCGTTCATCGGGAAGAGGCCACTCAATGCCGAAAGCCGGGTCGTTCCAACGCAGTCCCAGGTAAGCATCTGGTCGGAAAACCGACGAGGTTTGATAAAAGACCTCCGTGTCATCTTCGAGGGTTTGGAACCCGTGCCCCATATCGCCGGGAATGTAAATCATGAGATGGTTCTCGGCTGTCAACTCGACGCCGACCCACTGCCGGAACGTAGGCGAATCGGTTCGCAGGTCCACCGCCACGTCGAAGGTGGCACCGCGCGTGCAGCGCACGAGTTTCGCCTGGCCATACGGCATGGCCTGATAATGCAACCCGCGCAGAGTTCCGCGCCGGCGGTTGTAAGAGATATTGTTTTCTACGAACCGGCCTGCCAGCCCGTGCGCTTCGAACTCGTGTTGCGAAAAAGAGGGCGAGAAAAAACCTCGCTCGTCCTCAAACCGCTCCGGCTCGATAATGTAGACGCCTTTCAACTTGGTCTCAGTAAAGTTCATGTCCCTCTTTAAACGTTGACCATCATTGAAAGGGCTTCAATCAAGCGCGTCCTGGAAAAGTCCTGCGCAATAGTATTTCTAGCCGCCCCTCCTAATTGAGCACAGAGTTCCGGATCTTTCCAGAGTCGAAGCACATGTTCGGCAAACTCCTCTGCACTGTCCGCGATCAATCCGTTGACTTCATGTTGTATGGGCGATCTCGCGGCCGCGACGCGCAAGGCTACCGCGGGCACGCCGTGAGCCATCGCTTCGACAACCTTCACTTGCTGGCCCGTTCCACCGAAAACGGGGCAGACGAGAAATCTGGCTGACCTATAGAGTGATTCCATGTTTGGCACAAATCCGCTTAGCTGAACGCCTTCTACTGGAACCACTTGACTACTGCAATGACCTGTTACCTGAAGGCAAAAAGACGGATCCTTGACTCTTACGTGGGGTAGCACGCGTTTGGCGAAGTACAGGTAACCTTGAGTATTGTAATGGTTTGGCCCAGTCGGAAAGAGAGCAGGGCCCGAGTAGTCATTCGCCATTTGAACGGGCTCCTGCGTCATCGGGATATGGACAACCTGAGTCCGGCTCGTATTTTTTTCAATGATTTCGGCTTCCTGCTGGGAGATGGCAATGGTGTAATTGTACTGGTCGTAAATCCTGAACTCCTCCGGGTCGACAGTTAGTTTGAGCTTTTGAAAAAAATCTTCCTGAAGGACTTCGTCTGCAACGTCTGCCGGGTTGATCGGAGGTGCCGGCAGATGCTTTTCCAATGCCTGCCACATCCGCCGGTTCAGCGAAAGCAGATCGATGGTTTCCATGATCCTGGTGATGGACTGCCACTTTCGATGGTCGACAAGCGGATCCCAGAAAGCATAGTTCATGAATATGAGGTCGGGGCTGGTCTGTTCAACAAGTTGCTTGAACCAACGTCGCATGGTGGGCACAGTATGTATTCGAGAGCTAAGAGAGGACTCCCTTTTATCTAACAGGTGGAGTTTGCGCAAGACGGGAATTAATGAGTAGTCCAGATCGTAAAAGCTCTTCAGCCGGTGGACAAACTTGTAATCCTCGATAGTCGGCCGATGGACGTGAACTTCATCAACCCATTCCTGCTTCAAGCCTTCCTCGCTCGCGGTATCCCACTTACTATCTGAGCAAGCATCTGAACTGGCCAGCGTGATATTAAACCCCAGCGTCTTGAGACCTGCGATGGTTTCAAGGTAACGCTTGTGAGCCCCAAATTTAGGCGGCCAGGGCTTGTGCGGAACGAAGACTAAGGCTCGTTTCATCTCGGGGCTCGGTGCAAACCATAGAGATTTAGCGATACAGCTGCTTTTGTCAAACCTCCAGGTAACCGTCGGCAGGGTGCGAAAGGCGGCTGTAGAATCAGATTATTGCTATTATGCTGTTCGCTAAATGAACTGCTCATCTAGCATGTGGTCTTGTTTTCTACGATTGTCTTCTATATATTTTTTGCGTTCTCATACCCAACACCAGGCTAACCTACTACATGAATCTCAGTGACGTATTGAATGATCCACCCAGGCCTCATGAGGGCATGGTGATGGGCTTGACGGAAGCCGCCCTCACTTTTATCTATGAGAATATTAACGATCGGTGCAACACACTTGAGACAGGATGCGGCCTATCAACCGTGGTTTTTGCTCTTACAGGTTCGCGCCACACGGTTATAGCGCCCGCGCCGAGTGAATTTGAGGTTACCAAGTCTTATTGTCGTGACCGTGGAATTCCGACAGATCAAATCGACTTCATTGCGGAACCGTCGCAGAAGGTGCTCCCCGCACTCGAATCACCTCCGCTGGATCTCGTTCTGATCGACGGCGGACATGGTTTTCCGACTCCATATGTGGATTGGTTTTATACTGCCGGAAAGCTTAAGAAGGGTGGATTCCTAATCGTCGACGATGTCTGGCTTTGGTCGTGTCAGATTCTCCGCGATTTTCTGAACGAACAACCGCATTGGGAATTCGTCGCTGAACACGACCGACGCACCGCGATCTTTCGGAAGATAGAAGATGGCAGCGAATGGCTCGAGTGGACGGAGCAACCCCTGCCCGCTCGGGGAGGCAGAATAAAGTGGATTGAAGGTCAGATCGTCATGGACGAGCCTGTGACGGTTGGTGGAATGGCAGCCTTTAAACGAGGCATTGAAGACCTTAAGCGGGGGAATTTTAAAATCTTAGCTGACAAGATAAGCAGGAGAATATTTTCTTAGGCGGGCGATGGGCCAACCACCATGACGAACAAGACAGCGATGACTAACCTGAGGAGTTTAGTTTTGGCTCGGTGGCCTTCCAGAAGATTCCCAAGAGACCATTTTTCAGCACCGAGGCAAGCAGCCGAGGACGCAGAACCTCTAACGGAGCGCAATGAGTTGCGTCCATCAACAAGCTGAGTGCCGTCCTAAGTTCTCCCGTCTTAATAACTTCCTGATACTGACCCAGGCACCACCGAGCGTGCTCCTCGTTCAAAGCAGCGATTCGATCGGAAATAAGTCGGTCATACTTGAATTTCATATGCTCATTCATCGTTTTGTAGGTATGGATGTGACCTCTTAGTCGTTGTTGCCGATTAAGCCTCGACCACATACCCCCAGGATGCATTCTATAAGCGGCCATGACCTCGTTGATATAACCAATGTGTCCATGTTCCGCAAGCAGCACAGACATCATCCAATCAGCATTCGTTACCTGATAGAAACACTCCGGCAACTCTCCCAGGAGATTGTTACGGAACAGGACTGTACAGGGTATAGGCACCATACCGGCGATTACATCTTCCACCGTTGAAATTTCTTTTTGATCGTCAGGACGCAAATTCATTGACGGTTGCGATCCGTCGTCATAGAACATTTCAGCGTTATGGAAACAGACGGAACACTCCGTATGCCGTTCTAAAAAATCCACCTGCTTTTGCAGCTTGTAAGGGTCTGTCCAGTAATCGTCACCCTCGAGAATGGTCACGTACTTCGCTGTACACTGATTAAGCAATTTTACACTTACCCTGTCCCTGTGAAGTGGCCCCAAGTTTTGAGCAGAGAAAACAAACTCAACCTTGTCTGGATATTTTCCGGCGTAGTGTCGCACGATCGCCTGTGTTTCATCCGTCGAACAATCATCAGCCACTATGAGTCTGTAAGCGAACCCAGTTTTCTGCGCCAACACACTGTCGATTGCCTCTACAATGAATTTCTCGTGGTTGTACGTTGGCATGATGATGTCAACAAGTGGTGTCGTGCTCATAATCTTCTTTTAAGGACGCAAAACTACTTCCCGGCTAAAAGCGTGGGATCTCAGATAGGCCCCCAGCTTCAATCTCTCTGCCGCGCGCTGATTGATGTAGGCGGATTCGTTGGTACTCTGCCTTCATTCAACCTACGAGTGATTTCAACTTCATGCTCTACGGCGAAGCGAATTATCTGGCAGATGTCGCTAATTTGGTCTTCGCTAACGCTGGTACCTGTCGGTAGGCATAGCACCCGAGTTGTGAGCTTTTCAGTTTCCGGCAGCATTAGCCCAGCATGCGGGAACGAGGATCTGTACGGCTCCATCCGGTGACAACCGGGATAGAAGTAGCGCCTAACAAGGACGTTTTCCGCCTGCAATACTTCCATCAATTGATCTCTGGTTATGCCTATCTTGCTCTCATCGATCTCGATGACAACATACTGATAATTGCACTTTTCCTTTTCATCATAAGCTATCAGATCGATCCCTTCGAGCCCCGCGAGTTCCTGGCCGTACTTCTGATAGTTACGGTAATTGACGGCGATGAACTCATCCATAGCCTCAAGATTGGTTACCCCCATCGCCGCGGAAATCTCGTTCATCTTGCCGTTGGTGCCGATGTAGTCACTCCGGTCGTAGTAAGTGAAGCCGAAGTTCTTCATCAGGCGCATTTTCCGGGCCACCTGATCGTCATTAGTAACAACTGCTCCGCCCTCCAGAGAATTGAGAAACTTGGTGGCATGAAAGCTGAATACTTCAGCGTGACCGAAACCACCGATCATGCGACCCTTGTGAGAGCAGCCGAAAGCATGTGCTGAGTCAAGCAGCAGCTTGAGTCCTCGTCGCGCCGCGATGTCGCTAAGAGAATCAACGTCGCAGGCCCTCCCCCAAAGGTGAACGCCTATAATGCCCGTCGTCCGGGGAGTGATCATCTCTTCAACTTTGATTGGGTCGAGGTTGTGGATATGTGGGTCGATGTCGCAGAAGACGGGGGTAATCTCCTGCCACTGTAGGGCGTGAGCGGTCGCAATGAAGGTGAATGAGGGAATGATGACTTCACCTTTCATTTCCAGGGCCCGGATCGCTATTTCGAGGGCGACGGTGGCATTGCACATAGCGATGCAATGCTTGACGCCGACGAAGGCAGCCACGCGGCGCTCGAACTCTTGCACATAAGGCCCGTCGTTGGTGAGCCACTTCCTTTCTAGAATGTCGTTGATGCGTTCGAGCAGCCGCTCGCGGTCGCCGATGTTCGGCCGCCCGACGTGCAGAACTTCCTCAGACGCTGGAGTGCCTCCAAAAACGGCCAAGTCATCGAGGGCTGATTTATCTTGCATTCTATAAGGGCGCCTAAAGCCGCTGCTCTCCCGGCTGTTTAGTGTATGCGGTATAACTAAACCGACACTTCCTACTATTGTTTTTCGTCTGCCGGGAAGGCGGCGGGTTTCTTTCGGCAAACCAAAAGGAATAGGTTTATTTGAACGCCGTAAAAATTGTCGCAGCAATGCCCGACCGAAAATGAGTCGAAGTAGGGTGAGAAGGTAGTCGCGACGTCCTCCTCCGATTTGAACTGACGGAAAACATATCCATTCCTCAGCCCCCAGGGATCGTTGCGAATTTCCACGTGGCCGTCTCCCAGGTCCAAGCACCCGTCCAGTATGGAACCTCCCGGCGCGGGCAATGTAGCGATCAATACCCCTTCCGGCTTCAGCACCCTGCTGTACTCTTTAAGGTTATCAGAGAAGGTCTCTCCCTTGTCCACGTAATAGCATGAAGATGAGGCAATCACATAGTCGAAGTAATCATTCTCGAACGGGATGGCCGAGTTTGTCCCGAGTCTCAAAATAACAGGAATGCCGAGAGCGTCCGCTCGCTCGAGTCCGAGAGCTACGATCTTTTCAGTTATCTCGAGTCCATGAATGTTAAAGCCGGCGTTGCGCAGCAGCGGCCAATTCCTCCCGTCGCCGAAACCGGCGTCAAGAATTCTTGCCTTATTGTATTTGTTCTTGTCGAGACTGAGGTTAGGATAGTTGCCGAGCAGAGTTCTGATCAGCCACTCGGAGGGGTAGACGTGCTTCGGGTTATGGCTGACGTGGAAATCCGTATAGCTTTCTTTAACGTTCTTCATCGATTAATCAGTCTTCCCAACTCGCAATCGCATAGCCAAACCCGGTAGTGCCAAAACCATTTCCGTTGTAGAACATCAGATATTGGCCATCAACTTGAACCACGCAAGGATACGTTATCATTTCAGAATCCCAACCAGACCCAGATACGTTGATGCCGGCCAAATGATCCTCTCTTTTCCAGTCAAGTAAATTATTCGACCATGAGTAGCCTATGCGATAGCTGTCTTTGCCTCCACGAAAATCCTCGCTGCCGCGGAAGCAAAACCACATATGATATCTTCCCTCCCTATAAATAACTGAAGGTCGAGCGCTGGCTTCCTTATCGTGTTTTGGCTTTATCGAGATCTGATTGGTCTTCTTCCATTCTATGGCGTCCTTCGAAATGGCATGCTTAATATGATAGACGGGCTCCTGCTTATCATTTATTGTCAGCCAATCAAACACGTACGTATAAAACATGTGATAGAGATCTTTTTCCCCTACCACGTAGACAGAGCCCATCGAGTAGGGTTCTTGTGGGGTTCGATCCAGAATGGGAGCGTCGAAGAGTTTTTCAAAAGTTCGACCGCCGTCCCCACTGACTGCCAGCCCAACCGCGTTGTGATAAGGAATTGACGATCCACGATACCAACCCACGTAATAAAGAAAGACTTTTCCATCCACGACTCTGACGTGATTGGGCATTATGCCGTGGTTATCGAACATCCCGTACTTTCCCAGCGCAAGAACCGGCTTATCATGGACGTAGAGAATCTTTTTTGGATCTGACTTGTCGAGGTCAAGAAAAGTAGTCAGCGTGAGATCTTTCCGCGGTCGAGTAGCAAAGTACACGCGCAAACGATCTTCCATTACAAGAACGGTTGGGATTTGTGCGTGCGTATTCATCCAGCCAAACATACCGCCTGGTTCGAATATCAATCCTTGCTTAATCCATTCCATTTAACTCTCCGCGCTGAACATACTCTTCCGGAATTGGTTGGGTTAAGACTGCTCGTATGACACCAATAAGAAGACCGGCTGTTTGTTTTTACTTAGGAATCGTTTAACTCTTTTTGAGCGGCTTTGCGCAAGATGGTATCGAGCCATTGCTGCATGCTCTTGCCGGATTTTTCACGGGCCTGTTGAACCAATCTGAAAGTTTCCGGTGTCACTCCTTCGAGTTTGCCATAGAAACGCGAGCGCAGCGTTCCCCCACGCCGGCCGGGAATCTCCAGGTCGAAGTCAGCTCTCGGCTCGCCTTCGCCGACCACGAATTCAATCAGGTAGTACACGCC
>JAMQPH010000534.1 GCA_023717605.1 Pyrinomonadaceae bacterium | reverse complement strand
GGGAGCATTGATCTAGAACTTTTGCGCAAACCACTCGCACTGATCTTCACTGCCGATGAAGAGGTGGGATTGATTGGAGCCAAACGGCTCGCTGACAAACGCCCCCTGCGCGCGCGCTACAGCATCGTCGGCGAACCAACCTCTCTGCAACCGATGCGGGCCGGGAAGGGTTATTGTCTTGCGGAGATCGTCGTGCGCGGGCGCGAAGGTCACAGTGCTTATCCAGCGCTCGGCGCTTCAGCAATTTTTCGCGCCGCGCGAGTAATCGTTCGCCTTGAAAAAATTGCCGAAGATCTAAAAGCAAAGCGGCATGAGTTATTCGATCCACCCTACACCACTCTCAATATCGGTGTGATTCGTGGCGGCAGCGCGAAGAATGTGATCGCGGGTGAATGTCGTTTCACGCTGGAGTGGCGTCCAATCCCGGGCCAGCCGGCCGGTTGGCTGCTGGAGCTGCTGCAGATGGCCTTGCAGGAAGAAAAGAAGGTCGACCCCGGCTTTGAGTGTGAAGTGATTGCCAGCCGTGCTGATTCTGGCTTCGAAGTTCCTGCAGACTCACAAGTAGTTCAACTGCTGGAAAGGCTTGCAGGGAAGAATGCAGGAACCGTTGCCTTCGGCACGGAGGCGGCTCAGATGATGGAACTCGGAGCCGACGCCGTGGTTATGGGTCCGGGTAATATCCGAGTTGCCCATCAAACAGGCGAATTTGTTCCCATCGACGAACTTGATCGATGCGTGGAGATATTGAGGGAAGCCATCGAGTTCTGTTGTCTCTAGTGTGGGAATGAAAGGGACACTCAATCTACAGAACCATTTGCGATAGCCAGTGGATCCCGGCACTCAACACGAGCAGGAACCACTGAGCCCCGCCCAGAGCCACCCAACCCACAGAACCTTTTGCGGTAGCCAATGGATCCCGGCACTCAACACCGGCAAGAATCACTCAGCCCTGGCCAGAGCGACTCAACGCACAGAACATTTGCGATAGCCAATGGATTCCGGCAATCAACACCGGCAGGAACGCACTGCACCGCTTCCCTGGCCATGGTTCTGTGGGTTGGGTGGCTCGTACCGGGGCTGAGTGCTGGGATCCAATGGCTACCGCACTGTGGGTTGAGTGGCTCGTGCTGGGGCTGAGTGCTGGGATCCATTGGCTACCGCAAATGGTTCTGTGGGTTGGGTGGCTCGTGCTGGGGCTGAGTGCTGGTAGCTTCGATCTTTCCGCTCATTGGGTTAAGCTCACTCCGTATCTCGAGGCAACCAGTGCGTGATGTTGTTCCATCGGACTGGCGTTAGCATATTCCCCTTAAGTTTTAGAAAGATCTCCAGATGTATAAGTTTTTCAAGCATGTTCTTCCCGTAATAATCGCTGTCTGTATCTGGACCGTCTGCGGTCATGCTCAAAGTCAGAATCGGCCCCTGACAAGCAAAGAGATCGTAAGTCTCGTTTACCAATTACCACAGCATCCTGAGAAGCGCGACGAAATAGTCGAAGAGATACGTACTCGCGGCATAGGCTTCCCACTGACCCCTGGTTTGCGCTCGTTAGTAGCGACCAAAAGCGGGAATGACGCCCTCCTGCGACGCACTCTCGAAGAGGCCGAGCGGCGCCGTACGAACCCGACCGCTTCTACCCTGCCCTCTGCAACCGAAGCTAATGAGCTGCTCGCGCGCACGAGCGTAGCAACCCTTGCGGCTGCGGAAGCGATGCCCGACTTTATTGTCAAGCAACTTATAAAGCGCACTGCCGCTTACGGAAACACCAACAACTGGATTCCGCTGGATAACCTGAGCATCGCTGTTAGCTACCGGGCTAACGTCGGTGAAGAATACAAAGTTCTCACGGTTAATGGCGTGCCGCTGGGACAGGAAGTAAAAGAAAGCAGGGACTACAGCAAGTATGTCGGCCCAGGGGCCAGCTCCAGTGGTGTCGAATACATCTCTGCTTTGGCGGACATCTTCAAGCCAGATTCAAGAACGACCTTTAAGCCGGTCGACACCGACCTACTGCAGACCCGCCGCACAATTGTTTATGAATACGAAGTAAAGCTGCCTTACTCACGACTGACGCTGACAGCCAACAAAACTTCTTCAGCCAACGTGGGCTCGCGCGGGCGAATGTGGATCGACCGAGAAACCAATCGGGTGCTCCGCTTCGAACAGATAGCTATCGAGATCCCCTCAGACTTTCCCATCACCGCTGCCAGCACTTTGATCGATTACGACTGGGTGACCATTGGAGAGAACAAGTTTGTGCTCCCCATTCGCTCGGAGGTCTTGATCACCGGAGTCAACAAGACACAAGTGGTGCAAAGTCGGAACGAGATTCGTTTCCGCGGCTATCAAAAATTTGGCGCCGAGCTCAAGGTCATCGATGAGATCGATGAAAAGGACTTTCCCCCTGAGCCCCCACCGACGCCGCAACCGTAGACATCTGTAGACATCGTCCACTTGATCTGTCTTACCTGGGCCACATGCAAGACTGCTTGCAGAACCGGTTTTAAAGGGATTTTTCGCCATTCTTCAACTATATGGTCCACGAACCGCGGAGGGTATGCGGGTTGCTTGTTCAGGTCAGCTGGTAAAGGAGGCCCTCGTAATGAAGCCTACAGTCTTAATAGTGGATGATGACGAGGCGATTACGCAGCAGCTCTTCTGGACGCTGTGTGACGACTACGAAGTCGTGACCGCCAACGATCTACAAACTGCCGCGCGCCGCGCCAAAATCTACGAACCCGATGTGGCTATTCTCGATCTGCATCTTCCGCCAACCCTCGACTCTCCAGACGTCGGCTTACGAATTCTTGACTACATCAAGACGCACGTCCCACAGTCGAAAGTCGTTGTCATAACTTCTGCCACTGACATTGAATCCCAGAAAGCCTGTTACGCTCGCGGAGCAGACGAGTTTTTCGACAAGCCCTTCGACATCGAGAAGTTGCTCTCTACCATGCGCCGCCTGGCACACCTTCGTCAGCTCGATTTCGGCTAGCAAAAACTAGGAGGCAGGAGCAGGAAGAAGCATTTTCCATTTGTCATTTGACATTTTTCATTCGTCATTTTCTGAATTTTCTGATTCTCATTTCGTGCTGATTCGTGCCGATTCGTGCTGACTCGTGCTACTTCTTGGATCGTTTGTTTGGCTGAGAGATGAAGACCTTTCCACGAAATCGCACTAACGGACACGAAAAGAATTCAGAAAATGACGAATGAAAAATGTCAAATGACAAATGGAAAATGCTTCTTCCTGCTCCTGCCTCCTGCTCCTGCCTCTCCGCTCCCCTGTCCTCTGCTCCAGCGGCATGAACGCATCTCAACCAAGTCGCACCGACACCTGCTACTGACTTCTGTGTATCCGTCTGCGATAATGAAATCATTTTGAGAGTTTGCTTTTTGTGACGGTGGGCCCTAATGCTCTTGCATCAGGTTGTGCGTTAGTTATCGATTGTTTGATCATGAGTGAATCGATGGAAAGAGTGAGGGGAGTCCGCGAATTGCCGCTCTTCCCATTGCCAGTCGTGTTATTCCCGGGTGTGCCTCTGCCTTTGCACATCTTTGAGCCTCGCTATCGGAAGATGATTGACGACATACGGGTGGGTAACAATTTCTTCGGCCTTTCTTACTTCGATTCGAGTGCTTCCGATACTGAATTGCCGCCGGCGGGACATGTAGGCTGCGTGGCAGAGGTTACGGAAACACAGTCATTACCTGATGGGCGCTCTAATATACTGACGATTGGCATCATCAGGTACCGGGTCGAAGACTATGTTCAGCGCGGAGATCCGTACCTGGTGGCGAAGGTAAGCTTCTTTGAGGATGAGGAAGAGACCGAGGAGCAATTGAGCGAAAGCTCGCAGGATGTGGCGGAGACTTTTACGCGGATTGCCCGGGCCGTGCGAATTATTAACGACGAGCGCGCGACTCTGCCCGATATTTCCGATACCGAGCCGCAGCGTCTTTCATTTCTGGTAGCGGCAGCAATGGAGATTGACGCCGAGCTGAAACAGGAACTGTTGGAAGTTCGCTTCACTTCCGAGCGGCTGCAAAGATTGAGTGACATGCTTACGCGGGCTGTGACTAGTTATGAAGAGCGAGCCCGCATTCATGAACTCGCCAAAGGGAATGGACACGGCGGTACGAAGATTGAGATCCCCTGACGCCTAATTAATAACCTGGCGAACAACCAGTTACGAGGTACAGTGCAGGAAGACAATAGAAAAGAAACAAGTCGGATAGTGGTGCGCGTACTCTTCTTCGGAGCCGCCCGCGACGCTGTGGGGCAGGCTGAAATAGAATTCTCCCTGAGCAACCCTACAAACGCAGCGTCCGCCTTTGATCAAGTTCTCGACGCTTTCCCCACGCTGCGCCGCTTTGGTCGTTCACTACTCTTTGCGGTCAATGAAGAGTACGCGCGTCCCGACCTCGAAGTGTTTACCGGGGACGAGCTGGCTGTGTTTCCATCGGTCAGTGGGGGCTCCGAGCCGGACGCGGAGACGCGGGAAGGCGGAGACGCGGAGACAAGGAGACAGAGCGATACGGAGAAACAGCATGACGGCAGCGCCGGGACCGCGACCGGTTCGGCTGTCTCAACCGTGGGAAGAAACACTTACGATTTCTTTGAATTGACCACCGAGCCAATCGATGTCGGAACTGTGGCGCGCAGAGTTGTGCTGCCCGAATGCGGAGCAACGGTCACGCTTGATGGTTATGCGCGGGAATGGACTAAAGGTAAGAGAACTCTTCACCTGGTATACGAAGCCTATCCCTCAATGGCTGTGCGCGAAATGAACCGCCTGGGACAGGAAGCCCACGATCGTTTCGACATCTCCCACGTCGGGATTGTGCACCGTACCGGAAGATTAGAAATCGGCGAGACCAGCGTGGTGATAGCCGTCAGTGCGCCTCACCGACGCGCTGCATTCGAGGCCTGCGAGTGGTCGATCCGGGAACTAAAGCGGACTGTGCCAATCTGGAAGAAAGAAGTTTTTGAGGATGGCTCCGTCTGGGTGGAAGGCGAATCTGCTCGAACAGAGAGTTGAGGAGCGGGATGGAAAATGATCCCTCCTACTTAACTGTCCGGCGTCTCTTCGGTCTCTTCTTCTGCCGCCGCCTCAACCAGCGAAGCA
>JAMQPH010000159.1 GCA_023717605.1 Pyrinomonadaceae bacterium | reverse complement strand
GTCATTGCCAGAGCTCCATGTGCTGCTCCACATTCGACCGCCCATTGTGTTCCTTTGTTTTCCAGGAAGCCGTAAATCAATCCGGATGCAAATGAGTCGCCGCCGCCGATGCGATCGTAGATTTCCAGGTCTTCCCGAGGCGTGGCTCGATAGAGCTGCCCGTCCGCGTAGCAAACGGCGCCCCAATCGTTGCGGGTGGCGGTTTTGGCATGGCGAAGGGTCGTTGCCACCACTTTCAGATTGGGAAAGTCCTTGACGGCACGTTCGATCATGCGACGGAAGCTTTCGACGTCGAGTTTTGAATGGTGCTCATCGAGACTTTCGACTTCAAAACCCAGAGCGGCGGTAAAATCCTCTTCATTGCCGATCATTACATCTACTAACGGCGCCAGTTTGCGATTCACCTCTCGGGCACGAGCCTGACCGCCAATGGACTGCCAGAGCGACGCCCGGTAATTCAAATCGTATGAAATGACGACCCCGTGTTTCCTGGCAGACTCCAGCGCCTCCTGCGCGAACTCTGGAGTCGTATCCGACAAAGCACAGAAGATCCCGCCGGTATGAAACCAGCGCGAACCCTCTTCGCCAAAGATCTTTTCCCAATCGATGTCGCCGCGTCGTAGCTGAGAAATGGCCGTGTGCCCGCGATCTGAACAACCAAGCGCCGCGCGAATTCCAAAACCGCGCTCAGTAAAATTCAAACCGTTGCGAACTGTTCTGCCAACGCCGTCAAACTTCACCCATTTCATGTGCGATTGGTCCACGCCCCCCTGGTAAATTAGATCCTGAACCAAACGTCCAACCGGATTGTCGGCAAGTGCCGTAACAACGGCCGTATCCAGGCCGAAGCAGCGTTTCAATCCACGCGCAACGTTGTACTCGCCGCCCCCCTCCCAGACTTTGAATGAACGTGTCGTGTGAATCCGCTCGTCTCCGGGATCGAGGCGCAACATAACTTCGCCCAGACTTACACAGTCCCATCGGCAAGTTTCTTTTGCTTTTACCTTCAATGATTCTGACATTGGCGTATATAAACGATGACACTCAAGCAGTTTAGAGTTCGAGCTTTAGCTTGTGCGTGGCGAAGCAGCAACCTAAAGGTTGAACTCTAAACTTCCGGCTTCTAGCGCACCAGCAGAATAGTTATTGGTTGACGCCACTGGCCAGGAACCCGCCGTCCACCACCAGTATCTCACCCGTGACAAAGCTCGCGGCGTCGGAAGACAGAAACACCGCAGCGCCGGCCAGTTCCTCGACCTTTCCGAACCTCTTCATCGGCGTGCGCAGCAGAAATTCCCGGCCACGTTCAGTTTCGTCGAGCAGTTTTTGATTCAGCGCCGTTCGAAAGACACCCGGCGCAATCGCGTTGACGCAAACTCCACGTGGGGCCCACTCGACTGCCAATGACTTTGTCAGCGACGCAACGGCGGCTTTGCTGGCGGAGTAAGCAGCGACCTCATAAAGTGAAACGAAGGTAGAAAGCGATGCGATGTTAACGATACGTCCATACCCTCTCTCGAGCATGTGTCTGCCAAAAACCTGGCAGGCGCGTAGTGTGCCGTTGAGATTGGTTTCCATGATCGCATTCCAATCCTCTTCGGGAAAATCGAGCGTAGGAGCGCGCTTTGTTCGGCCAGCGGAATTCACCAGGATATCCACCTTGCCAAACACCCTGACACTCTCTTCCAGGAGGCGTTCTACGGAGGACCTATCTGAGACGTCCGAGGTGACACGCAGAGTCTTTCTTCCACGTGACTCTATCTCCACGGCTGCGGCCTCCACCTGTTCCATCCTTCGAGACGTAGGCACAACGTCCGCCCCAGCCTCCGCTAGTCCATGGGCGATCGCCCGGCCGATTCCCGACGTTCCACCAATTACGACGGCTACTTTACCGTTCAGTTCTAATGCTGTGAAGCTCATAGTTTTAAGTTGAGTAGACCAACTATTTCCCAAAGATCCCCGGGGTTAAATTTTATCGAAGGTGCCGGTATTTCTTTTATCATCCCGGACCGCAATGGGCGTAAAGGTAATACCAGCCTTCCAGCAGGCGGGCCGACTGTCCCAACCAGGATTGTGCTTAGATTACCATGAAGGAGACAAAAAACTTATCAATCCTTTAAGATTTTCGCGAAAACTGTTTGTGTTAAGACGCTGGAATGTGGTAAGAATTGTCCTCTGAATTGCGAATTGGTTAAACCATTTGGATTGGATTCTCAGGGAAACGATTGTTGGACCTCTTCAGTTTCGGTTGAAATTCTAGCTATCAGGATGGCTTGCGTGTCTTCGCCTGCGCTTAAAAAAATATCCAGAAGAGTTATTGGCAATAACCTCTGGCTAAGTCTGGACGGTCAAACTCGTCAACCAGACCTTATCACGCGAATGCCTGTCCTGGCGTTGCTTCCTGAAATTCTGGAGACGGAGGAGGATGTCGCCCGAGCGCAGTTTGCGGAAATTCAGAAGTGTGCGGCCGAGACTGCTGAGGACGTTGTTTTGGTGTTGTTGGGTGGGCGTGGTGCACAAGCCCTGTATCGGCTCGTGCGCGGATTTGCAGAGACCTCGGCAATAGATTCCTTGCTCGGCCGCCTCCACGTTTTCACTCAAGACGCTCTGGCGCCGATGCGGATGAATAACGGCCTGAGTTTTGTTCGGGACTTTGAGCGTCTCCTGGGGAATGAGTTTTTCCGCAAGGTAAAGAGTTTTACTCCAATGCGTACCGATACGGACGACTTGGAGGGCGAACTCGTTTGTTACATAAACAAGATCGAAGCGCTGGGAGGGATTGATATACTTCTTTTGGGGCTGGGGCCAGAAGCGGGTGCGGCATCCCACCTGGCGTATATCAAACCGGATTCGGGCGCGAGCGTTGGAGACGTTGCCGGACTAATACCAATTTCTTCAAGTATCCTTGAGCATCATATTACCAAGTTCAAAGCTGGAGGCAGTACGATTACAGAAGCGGACGAAGCCGAGTGTCGGAGTGCGACGCACATTCTCACTCTCGGACCGGCTGCCATTCTTGGTGCGAAAAGAATCGTACAGTCAGTTGTAGATGCCGCCACAGCGCCAGGCAAGCCAGCCAGCTATCGTCGAGTGTTAGAGACTGAGATCGCTGACGACCCTGAAACCCGCGCCGAACAACTCAATGAAAATCCGGGCCTTTGGCTGCGCTTGCATCCGAATGTTAGATCCTTGATCCTGCCCGACGTGCTGGGAAGGTAATTATGTCAACCATTCTACAAGCGCCGCGGATTAGCGACTATGCGATCATTGTCGATCGCAAAGACAATGTTGCGGTGGTCAAGAACGAGACTGCTCCCGGCTTGGAAATCGTTCTGCCGGATGGACGGTTGATGAGTGTTAAGGCGGTAGTGCCACCGGGGCATCGTTTCGCCATCCGAGACATTCCGGCGGACGAGCTTGTTTTGCAATACGGCCAGCCCATAGGCACATCACTCGGGATTTCAGAAGGCGAGCTCATTTCGCATGACAACATGTCGAATGAGGTCCCCATAGTGCGTAACCTTCCTGAGAATCTGCATACGCCACCACCGAACTATATTCCAGAAGCGGAACGGGCCACGTTCATGGGATTTCGACGCCCCGACGGCCGAGTCGGCACACGCAACCATGTGCTGATCGTTCCGACCAGCATGTGTGCGAGTCACGAGGCACAGCAGATCTCGATGATCGCTGAGTTCACCTTATACAATCGGGAGAAGTATCCGAATGTGGATGGTGTGGTGGCCATCCCACACAATAAAGGCTGCGGCTGTCAGGATGGATCGACGATTGAAATCATGCTCCGCACGCTTTCCAACTACGCCGATCACCCGAATGTCGGCGGCGTTATTCTGATAGATCTTGGCTGCGAGAAGACCAACCTTTCACAGGTCGAGAAATACCTGCTAAAGAGAGAAAAGTCATTCGATAAACCGGTGGCTAAAATTGGCATTCAGGAGGTTGGGGGGACGCAGGCCGCCATCGAGCGTGGCTTAAGAGAAGTTGAATCGATGCTGCCTGAGATCAACCGGCTGCCGCGAGAGGAGTGCCCGATCAGCGAACTCGTCCTGGGCGTGAAGTGTGGTGGCTCCGACGGCTTCTCGGGGATTTCTGCAAACCCATCATTAGGACGCGCCGCCGACAGGCTGATCCGCTCGGGCGGAACGGTTCTGATTACCGAGGTGCCGGAGTCCTGCGGCGCGGAGCACGTACTCGCAAGCCGGGCAAAAGATGCTGATACTGGTCGCGCAATCTACCGGATGGTGGACTGGTACAAAGAGTATGCTTCGAAGTTTGGCGCGGTGCTAAACCAGAATCCCAGCCCGGGCAATGTCACCGGGGGTTTGCTCAACATTACGATTAAGTCGTTGGGTGCAATTGCGAAGGCCGGAACGACCCGCGTTGAAGGCACGGTTGAATACGCCGAAACACCTAAGACTCGGGGCCTTAATTTGATGCAGGGACCAGGTTATGACCAGGAGTCGACCCCAGGCCTGGTGGCCGCCGGCGCCACCGTGATCGTTTTTACGACTGGACGCGGAACCACCATCGGGAACGCTATCGCTCCAGTGATCAAGTTGGCCTCGAATACGCCTGTCTTTGAACGCATGTCTAAAGACCTCGATCTCTCTGCAGGCCGAGTGATCGACGGCACCGAGACAATAGACGAGGTAGGCGCGCGCGTGTTCGACCACGTGCGTCGTGTCTCGAGCGGCGAAGTCCTGGCCAAGGCTGAAGAGCACAAACATCGCGAGTTTCAATTCTGGGCGGAGCAGACTGTTTCGCTGTAGTCTTCGACAGTCTGAGTCCCTTACAGAGGGAGCCCCACACCACGAGTTTCTTTTCGATCAATCAATTCCTTGCAGCAGCCTCTTTTGCCCAGAATCACATTTCGGCTTCTGGGACTCACGGGCTCTTTGCGAATGGCGCCTCAACGCAGAAGTCAGCCAATGCCTCTCAGAGTCCCATTAGTTGCCTCGGCGCTGAAATACCACTATGACTTTTGTTTCAGGATGTCAGTCCATGGCTAGAGAAATGTCCGCATTGAGCTCGGATATAAGAGGCCAATCAGACAGCACCTTGGTCGGAGAGATTGTAGGGGGGTCCCTCCGTGGGTACCCCGGTGGCGGTAGCGGTGGCGAGGGGCGCCCACGGCGGGACACCCCCACAATTATCTCGGATGGGATTAGAGTATTGCGAAATTGATATGACCACTCGCCGTGAATTCACCAAATTCGTTTTAGCTGGAAGTGCCGGCCTCCTTTTCGCTCCTGAGTTATCAGGTCAGCCGCTATCAGAGTTTGTTCTGCGTGGATTTGGCGGGTTGCCTACGGCGGACGGCCCGTGGGAAGTGGAAATGCCGAAGATCCTCGCTCGTATCAGACGTCCGGTTTTTCCGAAACGAGACTTTCTAATTACTCGGTACGGTGCGGTGGGTAACGGAAAGAGCGATTGCACGGAAGCTTTTCGCAAAGCTATCGGAGTGTGTAACAGAGCCGGCGGCGGGAGAGTAGTCGTGCCCGCAGGTTCATTCTTAACCGGCCCAATTCACTTGAGGAGCAACGTCAACCTGCACGTCACTTCCGGGGCGACAATCAAATTCAGTCAGAACCCTGCCGATTACCTGCCGCTTGTGTTTAGTCGTTGGGAAGGCATGGAATTGATGAACTACTCGCCGTTTATTTACGCCCTCGGTCATAAGAACATCGCCATAACAGGCAAAGGAATTCTGGACGGTCAGGCGAACAACGAAGCCTGGTGGCCCTGGAATGGACGTCCGCAATATGGTTGGAAAACAGGTGCGCCGAATCAGCGAAAAGCCAGAACCACCCTGGTGGAAATGATTGAAAGACGCGTACCTGTCAACCAAAGAGTATTCGGTGAAGGGCATTACCTGCGGCCACAGTTTATTCAGCCCTATCGCTGTCAGAACGTGCTCATTCAAGGTGTGACGATCAAAAATTCGCCGATGTGGGAAATTCATCCGGTGCTTTGTACCAACGTTACTATCGAGAACGTGGTTATTAACACACATGGTCCGAACAATGATGGCTGTGATCCCGAGTCTTGTAAGGATGTGCTGATCAAGGATTGTTACTTCGATACCGGCGACGACTGTATTGCGATCAAGTCGGGAAGAAATGCTGACGGCCGACGGCTGAACGTTCCCTCGGAGAACATTGTCATTCAAAGATGTCGCATGAAGGACGGGCATGGCGGCATAACGGTCGGGAGCGAGATCTCAGGTGGTGTGCGCAACCTCTTTGCTGAAAACTGCCGTCTCGACAGCAAGAACCTGGACCATGCTCTGCGAGTTAAGAACAACGCAATGCGCGGAGGGTTATTGGAGAATCTCTACTTTCGCAATATCGAAGTCGGCCAGGTGGCTCATGCGGCCATAACGATTGACTTTAACTATGAAGAAGGACAAAAGGGCCGGTTTACTCCTGTCGTTCGCAACTTTGTGGTCAATGATTTGAAGAGCAGCAAGAGTAAACATGCTTTGGACGTGCAGGGATTCAAAGACGCCCCCATATACAATTTGCATCTGGCAGACTGCTCTTTCAGCAATGTCGCCGAGCCGGACATTATCAAGAACGTCAGGGGGTTGAACTTTCGAAACGTTCGGATCAACGGAAAGCTCGTTGAGAGTGAAGCGCGTACAGCCAGACTTGGCCCTAGCCCTGTCGAGACTCCCGAGATTGGAATTTTTGGCTGATGAAGTACGTGTAATAGTCCCTGTCCCGAATCCCACCTACGGCAGTGGGTGGATTGTTCAGATCCGACCTAGAAACAAAGGCTTATGAAATTAACGAATCCCACCAACGGAAGTTGGTGGATGGTTCAGATCCAACCTGTTCGTCCACATAGAAGGGCCCATGAAACTGAACTCGCTTTTGAATGCGCTCTACAGCTTTGTTTCGGCGGTCGGGCCTGAACAATCCACCAACTTCCAGCCAATGGAACGCAGCACTCAACCTAAAAGCAACTCTCCAACGGCTAGTGCCAGCATACGCCCTGGCCAGCACGAGCGCCCGGGCTTTGAGGACACCCGCTCGTGTTGAATGGCGGGTTCCATTGGCTACCGAGACTGTGTAAAAACAAAAACCTCTCATTCTCCCCAACCTTTAGGTTGGGGTTTCAGCGGACAAAGGAAACCGTAACCATTTTAATGGTTTCCCTCCGAGCGCCACTCCACACACACCATAGCGCCATTGGTTCGCGGTTGAGTTTGAAACCATTAAAATGGTTTCCGGACTAAAGCCGCCCTGAACCCCAACCTAAAGGTTGGGGAGAATGAGAGGTTGAATTTTTACACAGTCTCTTCCGTTGGTGGGATTCAAGAATTCGGTGCGTCCTCAGTATTTAGGTTGGATCTGAACCATCCACCCACTGCTGTGGGTGGGATTTCTGAGGTCAGTCGTCATGACTGGTCAAACCTTTGACCACGATTATTTGAATATTGGTTTATTGGACAAGTTAACTGCCCCGGAATAGAATGAAATCCTCAGAATTCGAGGCAACTTTGATAGGTCGGCTTCGCGACCGTCACCCACTTGGTAAAATCGAAGTTGTTGATGCCCGTAACGGTATGACCGATTCAAACAGAACCAGATTCAAAGCTGTCGATCCTGAGCGCCATGGAACAACGGCGGAGGAGATTGCTGTGCAACTTCGAGGCATGCTTCATCGGGGCGAGCTTCGGCCCGGCGATCGGCTGCCTCCGGAGCGAGACCTCGCCAAGATGCTGGGCGTCAGCAGGCCTACCTTACGAGCCGGAATAAGTTCTCTGGCGGCAGTTGGAGTGCTTAGGTCCCGACCAGGTGCGGGAACCTTCGTGGTCGAAGCGGAAGGATCGCCTTCACTTGATAGTGGACCATTGCGAATGATGGCCTCGCTCCATGGATTCACATCAGCGGAAATGTTTGAAGCGCGCAAGTCACTTGAAATGGCAATTGCTGGTTTGGCAGCCGAACGTGCGACCGGGGATCAAATGGCCGCGATGTCGGAAGAGATTACCGAGATGTACGCATCACTCGATGAACCGGAACAGTTTCTCATCCACGATATGCGCTTCCATCAGATGGTTGCGGCCGCGTCCGGAAATCGCATTCTCACTTCACTCATGAATATGGTAGCCACAATCCTTTTCGATGTTCGCAAAAAGACCGTCAAGCGCGCGAAAGATCTGAAGGAGTCGGCGGAGATGCACCGGCATGTCTATCGCGCGATCAGGGATCGAGACCCTGCAGCGGCCCGCGACGCCATGCGCGACCATCTGGTGCGGGCGCAAAAGGCGCAGGAGTCAGAAGAGTTAGAAGACGTCGATCGCTCGGCAACCGTCTAAGAGCGTTTCATCGTCCCATCCATCCGCCGTCGACAATCATGACATGACCGTGCAGGTAATCACTTGCGGAAGATGCAAGAAAGACTGCCGCACCCGACACGTCTTCCGGCTCACCCCATCGTCCCGCGGGAATGCGTTCGAGGATTTGACGGTTTCGATTCTGATCTGCTTGTAACGCCGCAGTGTTGTCGGTGCGCATGTAACCTGGAGCGATGGCGTTAACGTTTATCTTGTGCTTGGCCCACTCGTTAGCAAGGGCCTTCGTTAACTGCGCGACGGCCCCTTTCGAAGCCGCGTAAGCGGGTACGGTGATACCGCCCTGAAACGAAAGCAACGAGGCGATATTGATGATCTTGCCCCCCCGTCCGTTGGTGATCATCTCTCGGCCGGCGAGTTGGGACAGGCGAAAGACGCGAGAGATTCACTTCAATCACGGTGGCCCAGTCTTCCTCGGTGTAGTCGACGGCCGGAGCACGTCGAATTGTGCCGGCATTGTTAATCAGAATGTCCAATCGCCCAAACTCCTCGAGGGTTTGCGCGATCAGTTTTTGGGGTACAGTCTTGTCGGCAAGATCTCCTCGCAGTGCGAGACTCCGACGCCCAGTGCTCTTGATGATTTCACATGTTTTGTCGGGCGTGCGCGAGTTACCATGAGCGATCACGTTCGCCCCGGCTTCCGCAAGCGCGACCGCCATCGACGCGCCTAGTCCGGCCGATGCGCCTGTAACCAACGCGACTTTTCCATCTAGTTTGAATGTGTCAAGGATCATTTATACGTGAACTCACAACAAATCTTGTCAATTCGGTAAATCCTGTCAAATGTCTTCCTTTTTCTCACGGAGGATGCGATGAAAGAAAGTGCTGAGCTATCAAAGCTCAAGAACTTAGACAGGATGAACAAGATTTACAGGATTCGTAATTTTGGAGCGGCACTGTTATCTCCTCGCTTTGGCTGCATTGTTATTGATCAGCAATCCGCCGATGACTCCGATGATGGCGCCGGCTAGCGCGCCCAGCATCATGTACTTGAATAAACTCGGCCCGGCCACTCTGGAAATCAAACCTGTTACCCAACCAAAGAATGATCCGAATACCAGGCCGACAAACCCGAATCCTATAATTGTGCCGGTGGAGATAGATCGTACCGTTGCGGTCTCAATGTTCTCGACGGGTTCAAGTCTTGGCACCAGCAGATGAATTACCAGCAGCGCGAGCAAATAGGCGGTCCCGGCAATCGTAAACACGATGCGGTAGTTTCCGCCCGTGCTTTGCAGAATGTAACCAGTGGCCACCGCCATAGTCGCGCCGCCGATAGCCCCAGCCATTCCTCCAAACCCGACAACCGACCCTACCGCCCGACGGGGAAACATGTCGGATGCGGTGGTGAAGAGGTTCGCCGACCAGCCTTGATGAGCTGCAGCTGCGAGTCCGATCAACCCGACAGCTACCCAAAGGCTCTTCACGTTCGAAGCTAACATGATCGGTGTCACGGCCAGGGCGCAGGTGAGCATTGCAGTCTTGCGTGCCCGATTAATAGTCCAGCCACGCTTAATCAGGGTTGAGGAAAGCCAACCGCCCCCGATGCTACCTATATCTGCAATCAGATAAATTGCTATTAAAGGAGGGCCGATAGTTGAAAGATCAAGACCATGATTCTGCCGGAGAAAGTTTGGTATCCAGTAAAGATAGAACCACCAGACGTGGTCGGTCATGTACTTTCCGATGGCGAACGCGGACGTCTGACGGTGCGGCACCAACTTAACCCAGGGAATTTTCTCAGCGGGTGGATCCGCCGGGTCGCTTTGAATATAGGCCAGTTCGGCTTTAGAAACGCGTGTGTGTACTTCCGGTCGGGCATACATCGGAATCCAAAAAAGCAACCAGAGGAAGCCGATCGCGCCTGTCATTATAAAGGCCCAACGCCAGCCATAGTTGATCGCAATCCACGGAACAGTCAGCGGCGCAACGATTGCGCCCACGTTGGTGCCGGCGTTGAAGATGCCGGTGGCGAACGCGCGCTCTTTCTTCGGAAACCACTCGGCAACTGTTTTGATCGCCGCAGGAAAGTTTCCCGCTTCGCCGAGTCCCAGTGCCGCACGCGCCACTCCAAAGCCGAACGCCGAACGAGCAGCTGCGTGGCCCATCGCAGCAACGCTCCAAAAGATCAGCGCGAAGGAGTAACCAATTTTGGTGCCGAAGCGATCCATTATCCGCCCGGCGAGTAACAATCCGAGGGCGTAGGCGGCATTGAATGAAGCAACGATATTGCCGTAATCGACTTCGCTCCAGCCAAATGCCGCCTGGAGATCTTTGGAAAGAATTCCCAAAACTTGCCGATCGATGTAATTGATTGTGGTTGCGAAAAATAACAGCGCGCAGATGACCCATCGGTAACGGCCAACTCGCACTCCCAGACTGTCGTCGCTGGTGATAGTTCGTTCAGAAGACTCTGACGCGATCTTAGGGGCGGTTATCTTCTCGTCCATTCAGAATTGCCTCCTCGGTTCCGCTGACTTCAACGACACACACCAGTTCATATTGTCGAGCTCTAAAGGAATAGAAATTTCAGTGAGGAGAACGGCAATTTCGGGCTGATGTTACCACAAGACCATTCCTCAAAAACTCAACCGATTCACCAAAACCGTTGAGTCGGATCCAGCAAAAGCAGGAACCACTCGAGCACAGAACCATTTGCGGTAGCCAATGGATCCGGAACTCAGCAATATCAAGAATCACTCAACGCCACCAGGCTACCGCAAATGGTTCTGTGCGTGAGTGGCCCGCCACCAGAGTTGCTTCGCTCCTGTTCCTGTTGAGTGCTGGATCCATTGGCTACCGCAAATGGTTCTGTGCGCTGAGTGCAGTTGCCATGGGCCGCCAACGATGATCCAAGGACCAGGCTCAGCTTTGGTTACCGTTAAGGAAGTCTTCACGGATCGGCGAAAAAATATCGATCAGAACCACCTCTTGATCCATCATGGTGGCTCCATGCCAGCAGTTTGGCGGGAAGTGCAGGATATCGCCTGCTGACGCAATGCGTTCCTTGCCCTCGATGAAAAAGCGCACCCGACCACGCTCGACAATCGTCATTTGCTCGTGAGGATGTTCGTGTTCGGGAGTCACTAAAAACGGCGCGAACCGAAAACGGCAAATCATCATGTTTTCACCAACCACCATTTGCCGCTCGATGCCTTCAGCCGTCTGCTCAACAGGGATGGTGGACCAGTCAAGATGTCGGCCGCCTCCGTTGCTCGACGCAGGGGGAATGGTTGACTGACCGTCGCTCTGAGGATTGGTAGA
>JAMQPH010000484.1 GCA_023717605.1 Pyrinomonadaceae bacterium | reverse complement strand
AGCACCAAGGCTTTTCTTGTTTTCAAAAGCACCTACTAAAGGAATAGGGATTTACCAGGAGATTTCGAATTCGTAATCCGAAGCACCACCTTTCGGGTCCTTAATACGAATCACGACTGCGAAATCATTCTCGCGCGAAGGTTGTGCCTCGATATACACCTGCCCGCGCGCTTTCCGCACATTCAGCTTGACGGGCACACTCCTCCGGCTTGGTATTGCAGCCGTGAAATTGGTCGTCGCGTTGCTATACGGCGTGCCACCAATCGTCTGTACCTCGGCGCTTCCACCGCGAACAATAATCTTTATATCGTCGTCGACTCGGCCGCTCCAGGTCATCCTTCCGCTGTTTGCTCCCGGTGGAAACGGACCGGGATTCGGGGATGGGTATTGATTTCCCGACTCTGAACCAAGCTCACGACCGATGTCCGTCAACGTCCGTTGAATGTTGTACCAACGGCCCTGCTGATTATTGATTCTCTCGACCGCTCGTCCGAGGTCTTGCACGATCTGAAACCCATCACGTAGTTCCTGGGTCCGCCGTCGATCAGTAACCATACGACTGAAGAGTTGGGCAGCGGCATTGAATTGATGCGCGAGCATGGCGGCTTCAATCTCATTGCGGTTGCCGCGAAAGGATCCGCCGTAATTCCGATAGCTGGAGTCCGCCAATTCTCCCGTGTCTCTCGCTAACCGATCGGCCAGATCGCTGAGTCGTCCAGACTGGGCGAAACTTACAGTTGACCACGCCAGAAGCAACGTGATCAGGGGCAGCATGCGTTTAGTAGTCATCAGATCTCCTCGCTAAAGTTTTGACTCGGCTACGAAATCTAGCACGAGAACCCCCGCTTTTCCCACAAACGGTAGAGCCTGTGTCAAAAATACAAAATGCCATCCACAGATTTCGCGGATTTCACAGATTCACTTTAGAACGGCTGACTTCATACTTTGGGGTGACCCCCATGCGTGAGACAGTCTTTGATTTACACACTTGGGTTTCTAAAGATTTTGCTTTTCAAAGTAATCATTGTTCGCCAGAATCTAGCTTAACTGGTGAAGCGGAGGTGAGCTCTGCTGGAGAGCAACTCACCAAGGAATAACCAGTCGGAGACTCATCGACACCGATGGTCTGGGGAGTGATCGGAAGATTGCTCCCCCTTTGTATGTTCAGATCATCGGATCGAGAGACCTCCTCATGCCTGAAAAAACTCATCTTCGCCGCTGCGTTACTGCTGCTTGGCGGTAGTGTTTGCTCGAACTCCTCCGGAGTTTGATAACTAAGGGAAGAGTGCAAACGGCGGCGATTGTAATACTGCTCCATAAAGTCGGCGACGTGGCCGCGTAAATGTTCCAAGTCGCGATACTCGTAGAGATAGATCTCTTCCTGTTTCAGAGTCTTCATGAAGCTTTCACAACTAGCGTTGTCGTAGGGATTGGCTGGCCGGCTCATGCTGGGGACAATCCCGTGTTGTTGCAAAACTGCTATGTATTCAGCTGAAGCATACTGCACTCCACGATCGGAATGATGGACCAGTCCAGGCCTTGGCTGACGGGCGGCGATGGCCATTTCCAAAGCGGCTTTCGGTAAGCTGGCCGCCAGGCTGCGGTCCAACGCCCAACCCACCACCTTGCGTGAGAACGCATCGAGAATAACCGCCAGGTAGACAAACTCCTTTTGCAAGCGAATATAAGTAATATCCGCCACCCAGAGTTGATTTATGTCCGTCAATTTCAAGCGCTTAGCCAGATTCAAATAGACCTCAAAGTCATGGTTGGAATCCGTCGTCACCACATAAGCGCGGCGCTGCAGTGCCAGTAAGTTGTCGGTTTGCATCAACCGCTGCACCCGCTTGCGGTTAACTACCATGCCCTGCCGCTGCAGTTCTTTGCTAATACGACGATAGCCGTAACGGCGCTTATGCTCCAGAAAGATCTGCTGGATGGCGGCTCGTACTTCCATCTCTTCCTGGTCTGGTTCCTGTTGCTGCAAAGAACGATAAAAGCTGGCCCGACTTACCTGGGCCAACTGACACATCCGCTCCACACTCAGGTCGCCTTGCAAGGACATCACTTCCCGGATCTGGTTGTAGATGTCTTGCCGCCAGAGCTTTTGCTCCGCCGGCGTCGCTCCTCGACTTTTTGCAAGGCACCTGTGAAAAAATCCAATTCCAGCGTCTTGTCGGCTAACACCTGTTTCAGCCGCGCGACCTCTTTCTCCAGTTCTACTTCACGGGACTTGGCTGGTGGCCCTGGCTTTCTGCTGATCACACTTTCTGGATCCAACTGCGCGCGCCACAGGTACAGCGATTTGCGCTCGACTGCCAACTCTTCCGCCAGTGCCCTGATGTTGTTGCACCCCTTCATCCGCTCGACTGCTATCCGTCGAAACTCAAGCGAATATCTACTCACTCGTTTCTTTCCCACTCCGCAGCTCCTTTCTTTGCTACAGTGTGTCAAATCACGAGTGTCTCAATCTAGGGGGTCACTCCAAGGCACTTACTTGAATCTGTGTTATCCGCGTAATCTGTGGATGTTTTCTTGCCTATGAAAGCAATTCACCTTTCCTATATTTGCCTCATCGTACTTTTTTTTCCAGCAACAGTTGAGGCACAAACCAAACAGAACTATGAATACCTGTGGGCCGAAGCGGAAAATATGCGCGGGTTCTCGACGGGGACGTTGGGAGAGCCGCTTCTTAATCAGTCGTACCTGAATCTGTCTCGTGACAAACGACCTGGTTGGGGAATGAATGGGCCCGGGGTCTCAGCTGAATGGTCGCAGGGAGGAGAGAGTGAATGGAACTCGGCGGCCGCAAGTGCTGATGAGACCAAAGCCACGCTTTACCAGGACCTTGAGATTCCACGACCCGGTCAGTACTCAATCTGGATTCGCTATGCCGATTGGGCAAATAAGAACGAGAACTTCGTTGTCCGCATTACGCAGAGCGGTCGAGTCGTCTTCGAACATGAGTTCGGCGCGAAAGATGTCGTCGATCCCCACGATGAAGTCAGCATGTATTGGGGCTGGGCCTTCACATGGGATAGCGCCAACACAACACTGACCAAAGGCGAGGCACGATTAACAATTGAAGTGGAGAAATCTGCGGGCGCGCGTCGTCACGTTGATTGTTTCCTCGTTACGAACGATCTTCAATACAAACCAACTGGTCGTCAGAAGCCTGACTTCGCGGCGATGCGTTACCTGCGGGATTGGTCGAAAGCTCGTAAGCCGCTCACCTCATTAATCGCAAATAACAATACGACCATTGCTGATAGCTGGCGTCGGCCTGCGGTTAATGGTCGGGACTTCCTGATGCCCTGGAATATCGCGAAGGA
>JAMQPH010000479.1 GCA_023717605.1 Pyrinomonadaceae bacterium | reverse complement strand
GGACTGGCCTTCGGGCCCAAAGCGCCCAGGGCACGCGCGGCATCGCCCGCGACCTCGAAGTCCTCGTCTCTCAGTGCCCGTCGGAGCGCCGGTTGAATCCACTCCGTATCGGGCGCCAGGTCAATCAAGGCATCAACGGCGCTGCGCCGGATGGAGACCCGCTCATCACCAAGCAGGTCCACCAGCAGCGGAATGGCCGGCGGACCGATCCGCCTGATGATTTCGAAAGTCTCCAGTTCCAGGTCTTCATCGCCGCGGTTGAGGAATCGTCTCAGCAAAGGCAGCGAGCGCCCCGCCCCCTGGACCAGGGCGGCCCTGGCGGTTGCCCGGACCTTCGGGTCGTTGGCCATCAAGCGATTTGCCCAGTCAGTCGCGAGGGCGGGGTTCCTGGAAAGACGCGACTCTGTCGGAGGCGGCGGCTCTTGGGACAACGCGGAGGTGTGGCCTGAGGCTATGCACGCGCCCAGCAGGAAAAGACCAACTGCGAATAGGAACTGATAGGGCATTTGACCCCGGATGGGCGTGCGTCGGTGCCCTCGGAAGAAGGGGACTCTTGCAGGGAAGAAGTTCTTCATTCTGGTAATATCGTTCACCGCGATCTAAAACCGCAAATATTCTATTGCAAGGAAACACACCGCCCTTGCTGATTTCGGTATTTCGCGCGCCTTGCGAAGCTCATGGTGACAGGAGGCTGTGGTCCAGAGCACTATCTCGAACTGAAGTGCTCTGGTGACCGAGGCAGTTGAGATTCTTCGCACATCTGTGAAAACGTTACGATGGAGCGGGCGACGAGGATCGAACTCGCAACTTTCAGCTTGGGAATCTGATCCGGGCGCCCTCTATTCTCAACACTTACAGAAACGCCTAAGAAAAATGCGTGTGCATAGTGACTCCATACGACACATTTCTGGCGGCTTGCATCGCACCAATGTCTGTTTGCTCCGGACTCTGGCTGCAGCGTACCTTAGGTTTTAGTTCTAAGAGATTTAAACGCCGGATGAGATTTTCGGTATGGACAGCTTATTTATGCATTGCTGTCTCAAGATCAGAGGTTGGGCCAAAAGGAACTGGCTCGCACTCACGGCCTCCCTGCCTTGAGTGCGAGCCAGCTAACCGCACGTGTGCCCACTGCGCGGTAAAGCGGAATGATGGAACTCTAGAGAATTAGTTCGACGGTCCGAACACTCTGAGCATTCGGACCGTCGAGCTACGCCTACCCCGAAACGTGTGAACGTCTAGGCGCAGCTACCATGCGAACCGTTGCCGGTACTCGCCTGATTCGATAAAGGCCCGTACCATCTCCGCCCGGTGGAAGTCGCCACCCGCGTCATCCAGCTTCCGAAGCCAGAAGTTGAATCCACTCATGTCACGGTCCTGGCCTTCGTCAGGATTACGATGGAGGTACTCGAAGTATTGCATCAGCACGAACGCCGAGTTTTTCTCCTGCAGTTTGAACTGCGAGTGGTCAGCTATCTGTCTCAGCGCGGTGGCCCGTGTCTCACGCTGTAAACGCAGCCCTTCAACCAGGGCATTCCGTTCGGCAGCGGTAGGCAGAACGCCTGCATTGCTAAAGAGGGCGTCGACATACTGTTCGTTCGAAAGCGAACCGAAGCGCTGCTGAAATTCCGGGCGTTGCACCCAGTCATCAGCTAACCGACGCTTGTTATCGTCGAGTGTCCGCTCCCAGCCAGGCGCACCCACAATCAGGCCTTGGGTGGCCAATTGCATGTCAACCAGGAATGGATTTCGTCGAGGCATGACGCCAAAACTCGCTTTGTTGAGGCGGTAGAGCAGGTAACCAGTCTCGTGAAACTCAATGGAGAGAAAGAACGCGCCCGACGTATTGACCCGCATGCGCTGTACGCAGGAGTCGTCTCCCCCGCATCTTTCGATTTCATGCCTCCAGAAGCTGAGGCCACTATCGTCAGCCTCACGACCTAAAAAGTCCCGGTACTGCTGCTCGACGAAGTAGTTGGTGTCGTCGATGTCATTACCCGAGGGGATGCTCCGGACGGTGTTGAAAACGCCTCCCAGGATTGTTTGTCCCTGTGAATTGATGACGGCAACGGTTGAGCCCGTGACTACATTCGGCACCAGTTGGCCTCTTTCTGACTCAAGCTCGAATTCCGTTTCGAGTCTCGAATTCAAGATCAAGTCACCAACTTTCAAGTTGTCGACGAAAACGCCGAGACTGGTGTTAACCGGTAGGTTGACTCTCTCGATTTCCACTTCAAACTCACGCTCGTTGCCATGAATCTTAAACTTCGCCACGCCCACTGGCGTTAAACCGTTGATGCGAGCCCCGGCCAATCTCGCTTCGATGCGGAATTCACCATTTGGTCCCGGCGACGGTGATGGCAACGGCGACGGATTTGGATTTGGCGGAATGTTGGAAAATGCGCCTGCAAGCAGTGTTACACCCGACTGATCCGCCACCACTACACGCGTGCGCGAACTGATCTGGGGTACTGTTTGACCACGCTCAGTTTTAAGAACCAATTCTGAGCGTTGCGCGCCTCCCAGCAGGGTAATGGCACCCACCTGCGTACCATCAACAATCACATTGAGAAGCGTGCCGGCGGGCAGGTTGACGTCCTCGACACGCACCTTGAACTCCCGGTTTCCACTGAGTTCGATTTCAAACTCGGCCTCACCTTTAGGCCGAATTCCATTGATTGGCGCCCCGGTGAGATCAGCCTCAATCTCAAACGGTGTCGCACCGGGCGATGGCGAAGGGCTGGGTGTTGGAGATGCTGAGGGAGATGGTGACGGAGTTGGCGCACCGTTGGAGAATGCGCCTGCAAGAAGTGTCACCCCCAACTGATTGGTCACTACGACGCGAGTACCCGAGTTGATTTGAGGAACGGCTTGACCCCGCTCAGTCTTAAGAACGAGTTCGCTTCTCACCAGGCCTCCAATCAAACTGATGGTGCCCACCTGCGTGCCATCCACCACCACGTTGAGAAGAGTGCCGCCGGGCAGGTTGACGCTCTCGACCCGAACCTTGAACTCCCGGTTTCCGCTGACTTCGATCGTGAACTCGGCTTCACCCTGGGGCCGGATTCCACCGATAAGCGCGCCCGTAAGATCAGTCTGGATCTCAAATGTTATTGCGTTGGGTGATGGAGAGCTGTTCTGAGCTGAAACGATTGACCCATCTATCAATGCGTAACCAAATGCACCAACGACACCCAGAAACAAGATTGCGGATATCAGGGAGATCGCAACATGATGACCAGCAAGCCGAGAATTCGAATTCGAGAACATGATAGTTTTCCTCTTCTTTGAAAATTTGAGCAATGCTTCGCGAGTCAAAACCCGCCACGGATGCTGCTCGCTACCACAGTCCACTAAGCGTGCTCAAAAATACTCAGGACATGGATCTTTTTTCATTCGCGCTAGACAACACTAAGAGCCACCGCCTATGCTGCTGTCCAACCTGAATCTTCGGAAATCTAATGGAACGTAGTGATGAGCAGTTGCTTCTGGCCTGTCGCAGTGGCGATCAGGCTGCCTGGGGGGTGTTGATTAACCGGTATCAGCGGCTTATGTATGCCATTCCGCGGCGTGCCGGCCTTGATGACGATCAAGCAGCAGACGTCTTCCAGGAAGTGTTCACGACACTTTTTCAAAAGCTGGACGACATAGATCAACCCGAACGCCTACATAGCTGGCTGGTTACTACGGCGCGCCGTAAAACCTGGCGCGTAATCTCAAAAGAGCGAGCCAATCGGAGCAAGGTTGTCGATGAGGACGACGAATCCGCTGACGAACTCTCGAGAATTCCTGACAATGCAGCTCTCCCCGACGAGGTGTTGTTGAAGCTTGAAGAGCAACACCGGGTCCGCACGGCCCTGGCCACCCTCGACGATCGCTGCCGTAAACTGCTGACGCTGCTTTTCTACGAGGCAGAACCTCCTTCTTATGCGGAAATTGCGATTTCGCTGGGAACCTCCGAGGGCAGCATAGGGCCGACTCGCGCCCGATGCCTTGAGAAAATGCTGCGATTGCTGAATAAATGATGCTCAAATTGTATTTCTCCTTAAGAGAGCCGCACTGTTGCAGGGGTGAAGGAAAGAACCCAGGGCAGAGAGCAGGAAAATGAGCAAACTTTCAGACCACATTGACTTGGTGACGATCGCGGACTTGGTGGAAAACCGTGTGGCTCCAAAACTGCGGACCGAATCGATGGCACACATATCCAACTGTTCACCTTGCGCGGAGAAGTTGCGGAAACTTGGTGACGTAGTGCGTCTAATGCAAACCGATAGGACTGAGGATGCGCCACGCGACGTAGTGGCTTATGCGATGAGCATTTTCAGTGGCCGGGCAAAGTCACCGGGGCAATCTTTGAAGCGGAGAATCCTTGCTGCGCTAAGCTTTGATAGCATGAACCAGGCGCCGGCATTCGGACTGCGCTCGGCCCAGACCGGCACGCGTCAACTAATCTATTCGGCTGAAGAAAATGACATTGACCTTCGCATCACCCTCCATGAAGATATGTGGGTCGTGGCAGGTCAGGTTCTTCGCGAGGAGTGTGCCGGAGGGAGCGTGGAGATTGAAGGCTTGAGTGGCTCCGCCGCAGCGACGCTTAATGACATGTGCGAATTCACTCTCCCCGGTGTGCCTCCTGGCAATTATTTACTCCGTGTTCATATGTCTGATGTCGAGGTTGAGTTGCCCCAGCTGGAACTTACGGCTTAGGCCCAGGTCAAAGGAAGGCAGCATGCGGAGCTTGCGGGACGGCTAGTCGTTGCCAGCAATGCCGAACGTGAGGCATTGCTCCGGAAGAACTCTGCGCTCGCAGGTGTTCAGCTCGCCCAAACACTGAAAGATGTCTGTCTCGACGGCTGGAGTAGCGACCCTGAGCAAGCACTTCGAGCCGCCGCCGTACTTCGGCTTCTATCCCAAACCAATCCAGATCCGGAAATCGCGGCGCTCTGCGCCTGGAGTACCGGCCTTGAAGCCCTCATCCACGGCCAGATGGAGGATGCCCTTGTTCGTCTCGAGGAATCTCACGCCCGGTTTCTAGCCTTGGATCAGCCGCACGCGGCCGCGGCCACGCAGGTTAGTAAACTGATCGCACTCGCCATGCTCGGTCGTTACGACGAAGCCATCGAGTGCGGCCTGACCGCTCACGAAGTGTTTCTCGCTTTCAGCGACGTCCTGGCCGCCGGCAAAATCGAACACACCATTGGCAATCTTTACTTTCGGAGAGACCGCTATCACAAAGCCGAAGTGTTTCAAAGCTCAGCGCGAGAACGTTTCACGGCCCTCAATGATCAGAAACAGCTCGCTACCATAAACAATTGCCTCGCCAATACTCACGCAGTGCTCCACAAATTCAAATCCGCGGAACAGCTACTGGAAGAAGCCGCGCAACAGGCCGAGGATTCGGGCCTGATAGTGACTCAGGCTGAAATTGAAGGGAACATTGGAACATTTGCTTTGCTGCAGGGGCGCTACGACCGCGCGCTGGATTACCTTGAACGGTCGCGTCGTCGATACTCCCTGCTGGGGATGGCGCATCAATCCGCCACGGCAGAGCAGGAGATCGCCGACGCTTACCTGGAACTCAATCTGGCCGTGGAAGCGGCGACAATTTATGAGCGCGTAATCCCGAAATTTGCCGAACTGGGAATGCGCGCAGAGCAGGCGCGAGCGTTGGCCAACCAAGGGCGCGCCACGATGTTACTGGGAAGGACCAGCGAAGCCCACTCCGCGTTGGTTGCGGCGCGTAACCTGTACGCGGCGGAACAGAACGAAGTCGGCGCAGCGATGGTGGCGCTAACCCACTCGCAATTGGATTACCAGCAGGGAAACTACGCGGCCGCAGGCGCGACCGCATTGGAAGCCGAGCGGTCTCTGGCCTTCTCGGGGAGTTGGCACAGGCTTTTGATGGCCCGCTGGCTGCGAGGGGAAGCAGAACGTGCACAAGGCCACACCTCCGAGGCCAGGTCGATTCTCGAACAGACACTGCTGGAAGCAAATCTCAAGGAACAACCTCAGGTAGCCGGGCGATGCTACACCTCGCTGGGTCTGGTCGCCGTCATGACTGGTGATTCGGATGAGGCCGAGAGAGCATTCACAAACGCAGTAGAGCGTACCGAGGCATTGCGCGCACCTCTCCCCGGTGAGGAGTTTCGCACGGCCTACTTTTCAGACAAACTCACTCCATACAACGAACTCGTTCGACTCTGTCTTGCCGGTGGGGCAATTCGGGTCGAGGAGGCGTTCGGCTACGTCGAGAAGGCCCGCGCTCGGGCGCTGGTCGATGCGCTGGGAGGAAATCTAACTCCCTACCCCGGACCGCGCGATTCCTTCGAAAGTGACCTGCAAAAGGAGCTTGAGGAGCTGCGGCAGGAGTTGAACTATTTGTACAACGAGATCAACCGGCCGCGAACGCAGCCGCGATTCGGGCAGGGCGAGACGCAGACAGTCCAGGAAGCCCTCCGCGAGCGCGAACGAAAGACCTCGGAGATCCTCCGCCAACTCCAGCAACGGAGCGGAAAGGTTTCTGGCTACGGCGAAACGATAGACGTTGCGAAGCTTCAGCAGGATCTCGGACCAGACTCAGCGTTGGTGGAATATACGGCCCTCGATGACGAATTGCTGGCTTTTGTAGTAACGGACAAGAGTGTCGAAGTAATTCGCAACCTGGGCAGCGAGAAGAAGGCGGCGGCCGAACTGGGCCAGCTTCGTTTTCAGATTGATGCCCTACGACATGGCTCAGAACGCATTCGCCGCCACTTGCCGGATCTAAGGCAGCGCACCGAAATCCACCTTCAATCGCTTTTCAATCTCCTGCTGCGACCCATTGAGCAAATTATCGACCACCGCCGATTGGTCATTGTTCCGCATCGCACCCTGCATTACCTTCCCTTTCAAGCACTTCACGATGGCGCTACTTACTTGATTTCTCGTCGCGAGGTTTCCTACGCGCCTAGTGCAATCGTGTTCCAGCAATGTCTCTTAAGGGATGTCCCTCGCCTGAGGAAAGCCTTGTTTCTCGGTGTGGCCGACGAACAGACACCGCGGGTTCGCGATGAGATCGAGGCGCTGATCCCTCTGTTTCCGGACTCGGTTGCTTTACTGGACCAGGAAGCGACACTCGACGCGTTACGAAAGCAGGCGCCGGAGGCGGATCTTCTACACCTTGCATGTCACGGTCAATTTCGTCCGGACAATCCATTGTTCTCGTCCTTGCGTCTTGGCGACGGCTGGTTGATTGTTCGCGATGCCTACACACTAAATCTCCGGTGCGCCCTGGTTGTCTTGAGTGCCTGCGAGACCGGAGTCAGTGCCGTTGCGCCGGGGGATGAGTTAATCGGTCTGGCGCGCGGATTCCTGGCAGCCGGATCACCGTCCATGGTGATTAGTCTGTGGACCGTCGACGATGACGCGACAGCTCAATTGATGACTACCTTCTATAAACATTTATGTGACGGTGAATCTCCAGCGGCCGCCCTGCGGCAGGCCCAGCTACAAATGATGGAAACAAGGCCCCACCCATTTTTCTGGGCGCCGTTTGTGCTGGTCGGACGTTGATAGACGAATTGTTTCTCGCGAACTATTGGATAGAACCATGAGGTGTCGTCGGTAGTCTTATCACGGACGGTACCGCTGTCTGTATTCAGCTGAGACGAGGAAAGCCTTAACCATTTCTGCATTCACGAAGTTGCCGTTGAACTGGTTAAGTTTGTTCAACCAGAAGTTGTAACCACTAAAGTCCGCATCAGGTAAATCGCGGGGATTGCGGCGCAAGTAACCGAAATACTGCGTCAATACGAAGGCCTTGTTCAGTTCATTGGCCCTCAGGTCCGAATCCTCAGCCACAGATCTTAAAACCTGCGACCGTGTCTTTGCACCCGAAGTCAGATCGCTGACTAACTGGTCACGCTCTATCTGCGACAAAACCCCGCCGGCATTTTGGTTCAGCCGATCGACAAAATCCTGCGCGGTCATTGTCAGGGGATAGTCGCTAGTGAAACGCGGCCGCGTGACGAACGCCGAGGCAAAGGCGTTCTTGTTATTTTCGAGGACCTGTTCCCAGTTTGGCTGTCCGACGACCAGCCGGTCCGAG
>JAMQPH010000450.1 GCA_023717605.1 Pyrinomonadaceae bacterium | reverse complement strand
TGGGGCTCGAATGGGTCGATCTCCACTACCCAGCCAAAGCGGTTCGGCTCGTTTGGCTCTTCGCCGACTCGGAAACGGCTGTCCGTCGTGTGCAAGAGGTAGCCGGCGCCGCCGGTACTGAGTCCGTATCTGGCCTCAATCGAACCTGGAACCGGCGCGGCAGGCGTCCGGAAGTAGCCGTTGAAATTCTCTTCGCACGCCAGGTACGTACCCCATGGCGTGTAGCCCATCGCGCAGTTGTTCAGTGTTCCAAAGACCAATCTACCGGTGGGATCAGCGCTGGTTTTTAGTCTGAGGTCGCCGGCGGCAGGGCCGCCGATTTTGATCGGAGTACTGCCCGTGATACGTCGCGCGAACCTTGAAGGCCGAACCACGCGCCATTCTCGCGGAGGGCGATCGCGATGCAGGCTATGCTCACCGTAATCATCGTCATCGTCATCGTCATCATCCTCGTCATCGTCGCCGTTTCCGGGGCCTCGGCTCTTCTTGATCTCGATGATCGACACGCCGTGAGCTGCGAGCGCTTTGTTTGTCTTCTCCTGGTTCCAGCCGGCTGTTCCGTCAGGGAAGAGGAGGACATCGTCGATGTACTCGTTGTTCTGCACGAGCAACCCCCGGCGCGATCCGTGGATTGGGAAGTAAGCGACGCCGTCGTTATGCATTCCCCACTGCAAAGCCTGTTGGGCGGCGCTGTTGCTGGCATTTTGCAAGAAAGCGGGACCATTCGACACAGGATCACCCCACGCGATAAGCACTTTGGCCGTGTACCCATCGGGTACCACGACGGTATCAGCTGATGAAACCGGAATGCCGGTGAAGCCGAGCAGTGGTCCGCGGCGACTATTGCCCACCGCAGGTACAGCATTCAACAGCGAGCCCACACCGCCAAGAGAAAGAGCGGCAGCAGCGGCCAGGCCCCCGCCGAGAAAGCCGCGTCTTGAAACTCTGGAAGCAACGATCTCCTCGAAGGTCTCGTTGTCAGACAAGTTGCTTACATTATCTTCATCATGATTAGACATTGGAGTGTTCCTTTTCCTGAGACACAATTCGACCGTTGCCGGCGAATGAGTTCGCAGGTTTCTACGCGCGTGATTGATTGTTGTTAAGGCGGTTCAACTCTAGGCTGGTGCGGTTAAATCGGTGTTTAGAAGGAGTTAAATAAATGTGAGATCTATTGCTTTTCAATGGCGGGTGACGGAGTTCATTTTGGGCGGCTCGCAATCGGAAGTCTTTTCTCTAGCTCAAGCATGCGAGTCGCCAGGCGCGCATCTCCAATTTTCTCAGTCATCGACTGGAATGAAGACGTCGGGCCGCGCCACAGCAGCTGGTCCACATCAGCGAAGAGTGGAGTGTCGACCACGAGCGTCGCCAGCTGCTTAAAAAGCAGTGCGCTGGCGAGGTTATCCTCCTTGAGAATCTCGAGCGGGAAGTCTTCGAGCCGTCCATACCGGTTAATAAGTTGAGCAGCCGTCTTGGCTCCGTAGCCCGCGATTCCAGGATAGCCATCCGCGGCATCCCCGACGAGGGCGAGGTAGTCCGGAATAAACTCCGGCGCAACACCGAACTTCTCGCGGACAGCGTTGGCGTCGCGAATCAGATTCCTTCTCCCATCCACCTGGACCACGCGCTCTCCAACGACGCACTGCGCGAGATCCTTGTCCGGCGTCCAGATGCAAACTTTCTCCACCCGCTCGTCCCTGGCCGCCAGGTGGGCCGCGGAAGCGAGCGCGTCGTCGGCCTCAAGCTCGATCATGGCCCATACAACAACCCCCATCGCAGCCAGCGCCTCTTCGAGCGGAACAAACTGCGACCGCAAAACCGGCTCGATTCCAGCGCCGGTCTTGTAGTGTGGCCACATACCGTTGCGGAACGACTCGATTACGTGATCCGTCGCGACTCCGATATGAGTGGCTCCGTCTTCGAGCATTTGAGCGACGGTGCGAAGGACGCCGGACACCGCACCGTAGGGCGGATCAGTTTTCTTGAAGCGCCGGATTCCGTAGAAGTGGCGAAAGAGTTCGTAGGTCCCGTCGATTAGGTGAACAATCATTCTTATCCACAGATTACGCCGATTTCACAGAACGCTTAGGTCTAAGGTCTTGGGTCTTGGTTTTTGGACCTTTGATCTTGAACTTTGCTCAGTTGATGTTGAACTCGGATCGATTGAAACACAAACAAAGTACAAAGAACTAAGCTCAAAGTCCAACCCCCCAAAATCCAAAAACCCAAAACCCAAGACCATCGTCATTCTGAGTAATCTGCGTAATCTGTAAACAATACTTTCGTAAAAAAGATTCTGCACAATGTCGATCTCGTATCCGTTTGTTCGACTTGTGTGTAGAGAGCCAGGTTCGGCCGGTCGAAACCGTCCGGAAGTTCAGCTCAAAAAAACTTGAAGGAGAACTTACAATGCGAGTCATAGTCATCATCAAAGCCAACAAGGATTCAGAGGCGGGCGTTCTCCCGGACGAACAACTCCTTACGGACATGGGAAATTTCAACGAGAACTGGTGAAAGCCGGCGTAATGCAGGCCGGTGAAGGGCTTCACCCGAGCTCGAAGGGCAAGCGCGTCAGGTTTTCAGGATCTAAGCGTACTGTGATCGACGGTCCTTTCGCCGAGACCAAGGAGCTAATCGCCGGCTTCTGGTTGTGGAAGGTCAAGTCGATGGACGAGGCGATTGAATGGGTTAAGCGCACCCCCAACCCTTTCCCGGACCAGGAGTCCGAGATCGAGATTCGTCAGATCTTTGAAGCGGAAGACTTTCGTGCCGAGTTCACTCCCGAACTGCGGGAACAGGAAGATCGCCTCCGCGCTCAGATGGAGAAGCAGACCAAGTCGTAAGATACCAACATCCACAGATTCCGCAGATTGCACAGAATCACTAGGTAGGTCTTCGGTCTTTGGACTTTGGT
>JAMQPH010000152.1 GCA_023717605.1 Pyrinomonadaceae bacterium | reverse complement strand
TTGAACTGCCACTTCCTGACGTCGGTAAAGTGACCGGTAATCGCGGCTGCCGCCGCCATCATGGGGCTGACAAGGTGTGTACGTCCACCGCGGCCTTGTCTTCCTTCAAAGTTCCGATTGCTCGTCGAAGCGCAGCGTTCGCCGGCTTTCAGGATATCCGGATTCATTCCCAGGCACATCGAGCATCCAGCTTCCCGCCACTCGAACCCCGCTTCGCGAAAGACTTGATCGATACCTTCGGCCTCGGCGGCTCGCTTAACATTCTGTGATCCAGGCACAACCATCGCTTTCACCGAGCCGCTGATTCTGTATCCATTTACGACTCGTGCCGCTGCACGCAAGTCTTCAAGCCGGGCATTAGTGCAGGAACCAATGAAAACGCGATCGATGGAGATGTCTTCGATACTCGTGTGCGGGGCAAGAGCCATGTACTCAAGTGCGCGTTCGGCGCTGCCGCGGTCAGCCGCAGTTCGCGCTTCGCGGGGATCGGGGACGTTTCCCGAAATAGGTACCACCATGCCGGGACTTGTACCCCAGGTCACGAAGGGCTCGAGTCCGGCTGCATCAATCTCAACAACCTGGTCAAAGGTGGCGTCGGGATCGGTTTTGAATGTTTGCCAGTAGGCCAGGGCAGCTTCCCGTTCCGCACCGCTCGGAGCAAACGGTCTTCCCCGGAGATAGCGAAACGTTTGCTCGTCCGGGGCAACCATTCCGGCGCGCGCGCCCGCCTCGATACTCATATTGCAAAGCGTCATGCGACCTTCCATCGAAAGCGAGCGCACTGCTTCGCCGGCATATTCGATGACATGTCCGGTGGCTCCATCGGTTCCAATCTGGCCAATAATGCCAAGGGCAAGGTCCTTTGCTGACACACCCTCCGGCAACGCTCCCTCCGTCTGAATCAGCATCGTGCGCGGCTTGCTCTGCGGTAAACACTGTGTTGCCAGAACGTGCTCTACTTCGCTGGTTCCTATGCCAAAGGCCAGCGCTCCAAAGGCGCCGTGGGTGCTGGTATGACTATCACCGCAAACCACAGTCATTCCTGGTTGGGTCAAGCCCAGTTCGGGTCCGATGACGTGGACGATTCCTTGTTCGGTGGAGTTGATATCGAAGAGTTGAATATTGAACTCGCGACAATTCTGCCGCAGCGTTTCTATTTGAGTAGCTGCAATAGGATCAGCGATGGGTAGTGCGCGATTGGTGGTGGGAACATTGTGGTCGGCAGTAGCAAAAGTCCGGTCCGGCCGACGAACACCCCGTCCTGCCGCTCGCAGTCCGGCAAACGCCTGGGGCGAAGTGACTTCGTGAACCAGGTGTAAGTCAATGTAGAGAAGCGACGGTCGCCCTGCCTGCTCATGCACCACGTGCGTGTTCCAGAGTTTCTCGAAGAGAGTGCTTGGCATAAACAACGCAGGAAAAAACTGGTCTTTGTACTTTGGCCTTTGCACTTAGAGCTTTGTGCTTTGTACTTGGCAAATCTCAAAGCTCAAAGCTTAAAGACCAAAGCTCAGAGACCAAAGACCAAAGCCCAAAGACCAAAGCCCGCCTTTAAACAGCATGATAAGAATGACGCATGTCGGCCAACTCATCAACTGCGTCGCAGACTAGCTGACCGATTTCAGAGGTCTTGGCCAGCAGTCGAGTTTCCCCGCTCGCAATGTCTGGGGTACGATACCCGGCTTTGAGCACGACTCGAATCGCCTCCTCAATTTCATCAGCCTCCTGCTCGAGGCTTCCGGTATAGCGCAACATCATTGCTGCCGAGGCAATCGCACCGAACGGATTAGCGACGCCGCGACCGGCAATGTCTGGCGCTGAACCATGGACGGGTTCGTAAAGACCAACGGAGCCTCCGATGCTGGCAGACGGCAGCATTCCCAGGCTACCGGTGATCACTGCAGCTTCGTCTGAAAGAATATCTCCAAAGAGATTCTCGGTGAGGATAACGTCGAATCTGAGTGGGGTCGTAATCAGATGCATCGCGCAAGCGTCCACATACAAGTGATCAAGCGTAACGTCAGGGTAGTCTCGGGCCACGCGTGAAACGGTCTGCCGCCAGAGTTGCGATGTTTCAAGGACGTTGGCTTTGTCCACAGAAGTGACCTTGCGGCGGCGCTTGCGTGCTGTTTCAAAGGCAACCCGCGCCACCCGCTCGATCTCAGCAACCGAATAAATCATCGTGTTCCTGGCGACCGAATCACCGTTTGAGCCAAAGAACCCTCGCGGTTCTCCGAAATAGAGGCCACCAAGCAACTCGCGCACGATTAGAATATCCGCGCCCCTGGCGATCTCGCTGCGTAGGGGAGACGTCGCTGCAATCGCATCGTAGGAGATCGCCGGGCGCAGATTCGCAAAGCCGCCAAGTGCGCGGCGTAAAAGAAGCAGCCCAGCTTCGGGCCGGAGGTTCGGAGGCATTGAGTCGAACTCTGGCGCACCCACTGCACCCAACAACACGGCATCACCAGCCAGACAGGTGTCGAGCGTAGTTGAAGGTAACGGCGATCCAGTCTGCTTGATTGCGACTCCGCCGATTGGTCTTTCCTCAAATTCAAAATTATGGCCGTGGATGGCACCCACCACCCGCAAAACACGAACAGCCTCTGCGGTTACCTCAGGACCAATGCCGTCACCCGGTAGAACAGTTATCTTCATGCTTACCTGTAACTTGAAACCCGCGCGCGCTGCACAGCTTCCATAATCGGAACTTCAGCACGTGTTTTCATTTCTGGACTGAGCAGCGAAAGCAGATCTTGATCGTAGATTCGCTTTTTGCGATCGGCCAGTTCAGTGAATCTTCCATAAGCCGCGTCGAGCTCACCGTGCTCAAGGGGATAGCCGAGTTCCTCGTAACGCAAGCCCAGTGCGTGCCGGCCGGAGTGTTTCCCGAGTACCAGACTATTACTGGGAACGCCGACTGATTCGGGAGTCATGATCTCATAACACAACGGATTGTTGATTACGCCATGCTGGTGAATGCCTGCCTCATGGGCAAAGGCGTTGCGCCCCACGATCGCCTTGTTAGGTTGTACCTCAAATCCGATGATCTCCGAGAGCAACTGGCTGGTTGGATAAAGCTCGCGCGTGTTGACATTCACTTCATATGACAACTGGTCGGAGCGAACGTGCATAGCCATCACTAACTCTTCCAGCGAAGCATTGCCCGCTCGCTCGCCGATGCCATTTATTGTGCATTCCACCTGACGCGCGCCGGCAGCAATCGCCGCCAGACTGTTGGCAACTGCGAGCCCGAGATCGTTATGGCAGTGGACGCTGATCGTTACGGCTTTCTCACCAACCACTCGGTCGCGAACAGTGGAGACGAGGGTTGCAAATTCGGAAGGAAGCGTGTAGCCCACAGTGTCGGGAACGTTGAGAATGGTCGCTCCTTCGTCGACCGCGGCCGCGAAGACTTCGCAAAGATAGTCGACGTCGCTGCGAGTTGCGTCCTCCGCCGAGAACTCCACCTCTTCCGCAAAGTTTCGCGCCATCCGCACGGATGTTCGGGTCATTTCCAGAACTTCGCTGCGCGTTTTCCGCAGCTTGTGTTGCAGGTGGATGTCGGACGTGGCCACAAAGGTGTGGATGCGGGGGTGCGCGGCTCCGGAGAGTGCCTCCGCGGCCCGAGCTACATCCTGCTCTGCCGTGCGGCAGAGCGCGGCAACTGTGACCTGGCGACAAGCATTAGCGACAGCCTGGGCTGCCGCAAAGTCGCCTTCGGAAGCGATAGGGAATCCAGCTTCGATAACGTCCACTCCCAGTTGCTCTAGTTGCCGGGCCATCCGCAGCTTCTCATCCAGGTTCATGGAACAGCCCGGGCTCTGTTCGCCGTCTCGCAACGTCGTGTCGAAAATGGCGATTCGGTTTGTAGTCATAAGGGATCCTCCCACCATCAAAACCCCAATGCTAAGAGTCACAGGGCTCAAAGTCAAAGTTATTATCTCTATAGAAGGATAACTAATTATGATACGATAACCCGCAGGCAGCGGGCTCATAACTGCAAGTCGGGGGACTGATGGACATTAATCAGCTTGAGGTGCTGGTAACCGTAGCTCAGGAGCAGAGTTTTTCGCGAGCTGCGCAGACCCTGAATCGCACGCAACCGGCGGTGAGTCAGGCGATTCGCCGGCTAGAGATGGAGCTGGGGGAGCCACTTTTTGACCGGTCTTCCAAAGACGGCACTGTGACCGCTGCGGGTAGCGTGCTTCACGAGTTTGCGCAACAGATGCTCAACCTGCGTCAGGGCGCGCACACCGCCATCAAGGAACTGAAGGATCTGCAGCGGGGTAAGCTAACGCTCAGCGCCAATGAATACACGGTAATGTACCTGTTGCCGATAGTGCCAGTTTTCCGTTCCCGCCATCCACACATCAAGGTAGAAGTGAAGAGAAGTCTTGCCAGCCGCATTCCTTCAGAGATCCTCGGGCGGGACATCGAGATCGGCGTGGTTTCATACAAGCCAAACGATTCCGCAATCACTTCTGTTTCGGTGATGACTGACGAGCTAGCTTTGATCGTTGCGCCAGACCATCCGCTCGCCAGCAAAGAAGTTGTTTCGGTGCGGGAGTTGGGCGCGGAATCGTTTATTGCTCACAATGTGCCTTCACCCTATCGAGAGAGAGTTGTGCGAACCTTTGAAAAGTACAAGACTCCGCTCAACATCTCGATGGAAATGCCGACGCTGGAGGCGATAAAGAGATTTGTCGAGCAGGGAATGGGTGTGGCGCTGGTACCACGTTTAACTGCCCAGGCGGAACTTGCGAGCAAACAAGTGGTGGCGCTAACTGTTCGTGAAATGCGCTTTGAAAGGGCTATCCACCTGATTTATCGCAAGGGCGCAACCCTGTCGCACGCGGCCCGAGCATTTCTCAGGGTGGCTCGGGAGGGGAGGAGACAGGAGCAGTAGGCCCGGGCAAGGAGGAAGCATTTTCCATTTGTCATTTCTCATTTTTCAATTGTCATCGCAGAACAAATGACGACGGCAAACGGACTCGTGTACTTCTAACGTCGAGTCCGTTTTCGTCTTTAAATGATCGAATGAAAAATGAGAAATGGAAAATGCTACTGCTCCTGCCGTCTGCCTACTGATCGGGCAGTAGCCTACTGATCATCGGCGCGGCGCACATCGACAATCTCACCCCTGAAGGTGCGCAGCATTTGCTGGACGACGGGATTCTCCTCGGCAGATTTGCGCAGGCGCTGTTTCTCGCGACGTTCCTCGTCTTCTTTCGAGATTTCGGCTTCAGCCGAGGCGGTCACGTCTTTGATGACAATGTGCACCCCACAATCGCGCTGAGCGACCTCGAAACAGACCTCGCGCAGAATCTTGATGTTGTCGCTCTTAGCGAGTGTATCGCGGAGATGCCTGGCTTCAGGAGCAAACTCGACATACAGTTCGCCATCTTGCAGCGAGGCACTGCGCGCTCCTTCCAACGCCGTCACCAGAAACATTTTGCGTCGGCTTTCCAGGCCTGACTTGATTCGCTCGATTTCCGAATCGGCAGCACCTCGATTGACGTTGCTGTCGGCCACTGAGCCAGATTCCGCCGGCGCACTCGCTCTGGAGGAAACGGCCGAAGAGAGTACTGATACCGGTTCAGTCTCGAGCGCTGGCTTCGCCGCAGTCCCCGCAAAAGATCCGCCTATCGTATTGGAAGATGTGCTGGTTGGGGCAGCTGACCTTCTTTCCCTCGACTCGGAAGACCCACTCGTCGACGGCGCAGCACTGGTGGTTGGGACCGGCAATTTTCCAGTGCGTAGGGACTCTTCAAGGGCCGCAAGCCGGTTCAGCAATTGTCCCAGGGGTTCCAGCCGGCGCATCTCCATGAGTTTTACGAGTCCGATTTCGATCTGGTAACGGGGATGGGCTGCAGTTTTTAGGTTAGTCTCCGTCTCCGCCAAGGAGTGGAAAAAACGCACAAGATCCGACTCAGAGAAAAGCGCGGCCTGTCGTTTTAGCTCGTTGGCATCACAAACTGCCGACTCCAGGAGTTCTTCACTACCCGAAACCTTGGTCACCAGGAGGTCGCGCAGGTGGGCCAGCAGGTCTCGGCAGAAGTTCCGTAAATCGTGGCCGCGCATCACCACATCGTCAACGACAGCCAGAGCCTCTGCCGGCTTATTCTCCGCGATACCATTGATCACGCGAATTAGAATATCTGCGCCCGCCACGCCGAGGGCGATTTCCACATCTTCTTTTTTGATATTCGCGCCGGCAAAACTTATCACCTGATCAAGCGCCGATTGCGCATCTCGCATTGACCCTTCGCCTGCCCGGGCTATCTCGCGCAAAGCATCGTCAGGAACAATAATCATTTCGGCTTCGGCGATGAGCCTGAGTCTCTCGAGAATCTTCGTCGTGGCAATTGTGCGAAACTCAAATTGCTGGCTTCGAGATAGGATCGTTTCGGGCACTTTGTGGTGCTCGGTGGTCGCCATAATAAACACAACTCGTGGCGGTGGCTCCTCAATCGTCTTCAGCAGCGCGTTAAAGGCCGCGGTCGAGAGCATGTGCACCTCGTCGATGATGAAGATCTTGTACCGGTCTCTGGCGGGCGCAATTCCCACACTGCCGATAATTGATTCGCGGACATTGTCGACGCCCGTGTGAGAGGCGGCATCTATCTCCTGCACGTCAATCGAACGGCTTTCAGTTATCTCCCTGCATGAGGCGCAGGCATCCGGATCATCTGATCGGCAGGGGTTAGGCGTGGGTTGCGTAGACTTGTGGCAGTTTAGTGCCTTGGCCAGAAGACGCGCGGTCGTGGTTTTACCGACACCGCGGGCGCCAGAAAACAGATAAGCGTGGTGCAGCCGTTCGTGCTCGATCGCATTACGTAGTGTGCGAGTGATGGGCTCCTGGCCCGTCACTTCCTCAAAACTTTGCGGGCGCCACTTGCGGGCAATTACTTGATAAGACATAAAGTGATAAGTGATAAGTGATGAGTGATAAGTGATGAGTAAGTCAGGAAGTGATACCGAGGTCTTCCTTATTACTTATCACTCATTACTCATCACTGTTGTTTTGGCCAGACCCCGGACTTACCCGCAACACACGCCGCGATTGCTACCGTTGCTCCGTTCCCGGCCTGGCGGGGTTCACAAAGCAAGCGTTGTGCGGAGCCCGGGATCTGATAAGTCATTCAATCGGCGATTGCCAATTGATTCCTAATCTGTGATCTCGAACCTTTGTAACTTTCAAACACCAATCTCAGGGACCAATTGGAAATCGGCAATTGGAAATCGGCAATGTTCAGATCTCCGTTTTGCGATGAGCCAGCATTCTCAGCAACCCATTGATGGCCAGGTGCAGCAGGATATACGCAATTATCGCCACGACGATGGGTAGCATCAAGGTATGTCCCTCCACAGTTCGCGGAGCATCCACGATACCTCTGAAAGGAGCGTAGAACGGATTCGTAATAGCCACGATGAATTGAACAAACCCAGCGCTGCTGCGCGCTGCTAAGAGCGCCAGCAGAAACCTCATTCCCAGCAGCGCGTAGATAACATAGAAAATGTAGTCAACCACCTGGGAAACTCGCGCCGCACCCCGGCCTCGTTCTACCTCGCGCTCAGTATGAACCACTTCGTCTACTGCTTTGGCGCGAAACTGACCCGCCACCTGTTCGATCTTACGCTCCTCTCCTGGAGCAGGCTGGCTGGCTTGCTGCGCAATCTCAGCATTAACATCACCTTCAACCTGCGCTTTTACCGAGTCATGTTGTACGGAGCGTCGCGCTTCGTCAGCCGCTAGTTTGTTATCATCCATAGCGTAACCTCATTCGGATT
>JAMQPH010000149.1 GCA_023717605.1 Pyrinomonadaceae bacterium | reverse complement strand
AGCCGAGATTTTCTTCGTATTCCATAACGGCTTTCCCATCATTCGATTCATCTGCACCATCGTGATTCAGCCGGCTCGAAAGCGGTCATAAAAAACGTCCTCTGGCCCGCTGCGGATGCGGAAGCGCCCCCGAAGATCTCCAGCAGCTCCGACGGTTTTAGCCTTGTGATACCCGCAGCTTGCTGCGGGGAGCTTCATTCCAAGACACTGACGTACTTCCTCTCTAATATAGAGACGTTGAGGACCCTCCAGCATTACAGTTGGATGTCTGCGCGCGAATACCGCGCCCGGCTTTTCATCGTCGGAAAGGCGGACACATCACACCAGCACTCCCGACAGTCGTGCTCACAGCACGAACCGCAAAAACGTACTAACCGTGCTCGTAAGACTTGGCGTGCTCGATGTAAACGCACCCTCACATTGTTGCGGGTCATCGCTAAATCTTGTGCGACCGTTTTGGATGATTCGCCCCCGAGATCAAAGCGCCGGATGAGTTCCGCATAACTTGGCCGCAGGCTGGGCAGAATCGCGTATGCACAATTGCATAGGTTGCCGGCAACCTCCTCAAATGGAGGCACCTTGCCATGGCCTGAGTGGATGAGGGCCTGGCGATAGGCTTCCTTTCTCCTCGCTTCGACCGCGCGCTTCCGCAGATAGTCGACCAGGGCATGTCGGAGAATGCTGTAGAACCAGGCCACTGCATCCTCATGACGCCGCAGCGAGGATTGACGTTCCATGGCCCGGAGAACACTCTGCTGGAAGAGGTCCTGCGCAACGCTGTCATCCCCAACTCGTTTCCGCAAAAACGATAGGATGGTGGCCCTCGCATTCTGGATTTGTTGGATCGGGTCCTGCCCACTATGAACTTGTGCACGCCTCTTGTTGCTTTGGTTCCTGCGCCTCAGCATGAACTGACCTCTCCTTGCCCAACAGTGCTCACTTGGCTAGCACGGACCCCATGACCGATCCGCGTCGGAGCGCCCGTCCCTGCCTTCAGCGCTGTGTGCATTCAAGATCCTAACGCAACAGATTGGAGAAAGGTATGGGCGGGGCGGTGCCAGTTGAGTACTTTGCGTGGCCGATCGTTGAGCATCACCTGCACCCACTTTATCTCGGCGTGCGAGACCTGCTGAAACCGCGTCTCTTTCGGGAGGAATTGCCGCAGCAGACCATTGATGGTCTCGTTCGTCCCGCGTTCCCACGGGCACTGCGGATGGGATAAGCCCGTTTAATTTAGCGTCTGGGTGCCCCCTAATTCACAAACTGTTGTTTTTGACCCCACCAATAACTATCAGTGACCTTCAGTCGAATCCAAAGGATAGCGGCTAATTCTTCAGAGCGTTTTTGACACGCCTCCAGGCAACCCCTGTTTTCTCTCCGGAAACGAGCATTTGGTGCTTACCTGCGCGCAAGTGATTTGAAAAGTCGGCTGAATTTAGACTGGAGTTCTAACAAACCGCAGGTCATCACAGCGATTGAGTCAGTGCGTTGCGCCATAACGACAACAATCCCAGGAGGCTTGTCATCAGTTCAGGGTAGTCAGAACTCTTAATGAGACGGAGAATAATGTGAAAAAGTTATTTTTAAATTGTGGATAAAATCGCTAAGACTTTGGGCTCTCTTTCTCTGGCCCAGATGGACCCCAGAGATCGCCTAAGCCTAGCGATTCCCACAAGTCTTTTTCAGACTGAGGAGGAGCGCCCTCAAGAAAGCTGGCGAGGATTTTCGATTTGTAGGCTGCAGCGTGCGGGCGGCATTTCTTTACCGCAGCTGCATATTCCTGCTTCGATACACGCAAGCTTTGCAGGAGAACGCCCTGAGCCAGTATGAGAGCGTGATGAACCGAAAGCGCATGGGCCAGCCTCTCAATGAGTTTACGATTTGTCATGAGTGAACCTCCTTAGAAAATGATGTCCTTCAAATCCCCAATATGGTCAGTAATCTGCTGCCATGGCCGCGTCATGTGGAGAGAGCGATGAATCAGGCAGAAATAAAAGTCCAGAAATACAGCACAACAGCGGCTTCCAGGTTAGCCAATTTACGCGAGAAAGCCAAGGTCAGCCTGTGAAACCGAGCGATTTTCATTCTGCGCTCGTGCGTTCTACTCTTGCACCTTAATCCTTGCCCGGCTAGAATAGAAATAGATCTCCTGCGCCTAAGTGCCCTAGAGCCGCTGGTGAACCAGCGGGTGTCTTGAGGTCAAGTGGCTCTCCCGACATTCTGTTAAATAACGCTGAATATTCCCCTATTCTTTTGTGGGAAGAAGGAGGCGAGGGTCATGGCACTACTGATTACCGCTGAATGCATTAACTGTGGAGCCTGCCTGCCCGAATGTCCGAACGAGGCGATTTTTGAAACTCGCAGTGACGCGGAAACGAAGGGCAATCAT
>JAMQPH010000146.1 GCA_023717605.1 Pyrinomonadaceae bacterium | reverse complement strand
TCATTGCACTGATGTTGGCGTTGACGCAGGCTGTCCTGCCGATGGTTGGAGCCAGTCGAGGCAGGCAAGCCTGGGTCGCCGTGGCTGCTCCGGCCGGACAGGCGCAGTTCATCTTCGTTGCCATCGCCTTCTGCTGTCTCGCTTATTCTTTCATCATTAATGACTTCTCTGTTCTGAACGTCGCCACCAATTCCAACTCCCGCTTGCCACTTCACTATCGCCTTGCTGCCACCTGGGGATCGCACGAGGGTTCGTTGCTGCTTTGGTCTTTAATGCTTGGTCTTTGGACCACGGCGGTAACCCTCTTCAGCCGCCACCTTCCCGATAGTATGGTTGCGCGCGTCTTGAGCGTGATGGGCGTGATTAGCGTGGGCTTCCTCTTGTTCATGCTGCTCACTTCGAATCCGTTCGCACGCTTGATTCCCGCAGCTCCGGATGGCCGCGACCTCAATCCCCTGCTCCAGGATCCGGCAATGGTGATACACCCGCCTATGCTTTATATGGGCTACGTTGGATTCTCGGTGGCCTTCGCGTTTGCCATCTCCGCATTGATAGGTGGCAGGCTTGATGCAACTTGGGCCCGATGGTCGCGACCCTGGACTACGGTAGCCTGGATGTTTCTGACTTGCGGCATCGCTCTCGGCAGTTGGTGGGCCTACTACGAACTTGGTTGGGGCGGCTGGTGGTTCTGGGATCCGGTGGAGAATGCTTCGTTCATGCCCTGGCTGGTAGGCACGGCGCTGATTCACTCCCTGGCGGTCACCGAAAAGCGCGGTGGATTCAAGAGTTGGACCGTGCTGCTGGCAATCGCTGCCTTCTCGTTGAGTCTACTCGGAACCTTCCTCGTACGTTCCGGTGTGCTGACTTCCGTGCATGCGTTTGCTACTGACCCAAAACGCGGAATCTTCATATTGGCTTTTCTCACGTTGGTGATTGGCGGTTCATTATTACTGTATGCGTGGCGCGCCAAACAAGTGGGCCTGGGCGGCAAGTTTGAGGTTGTCTCGCGCGAGTCGCTGCTGCTATCAAATAATGTTCTGCTGGCGGTAGCCGCGGGCTCGGTGCTGCTGGGCACCCTCTATCCCCTGATAATCGACGCGCTCGGCAAAGGCAAGCTTTCCGTAGGTCCACCTTACTTCAACACTGTCTTTGTTCCGCTGATGGTGCCGGCGGTTTTCCTGATGGGTATTGGTCCAATCGCACGTTGGAAGAAGGCCAGCGTTCCTGAATTGGCCGTGCGCCTGCGCTGGGCATTTCTGGCGAGCGCTGCCACGGCCTTGTTGCTCCCGTTCGTGTTTGGCGAGTGGAAAGCGCTGGTTAGTCTTGGGCTGCTACTCGCGACCTGGGTTATCGCAACTGCTGCGGTGAATCTCTGGGATCGCGTAAAGACTACCTCAGGCCAGTTGAGTGCCTGGCAGAAACTACGAATGCAGAGTCGGAGTTACTACGGAATGCAGTTGGCCCACTTGGGAGTGGCCGTGTTCATCATCGGAGTAACTCTGGTCACCGGTTATCAAGCTGAGAAAGATGTTCGGATGAGTGCGGGCGAGACCGTGAACGTTGGCGGTTATGACTTTCGGCTGAAGGGCGTAAGCGACGTCATGGGGCCAAACTATCGTGCAGCGCGCGCCGAAATTGAGATCACCAGGAATGGTCAGCACTTTCGCACGATGTATCCGGAGAAGCGCGCTTATTTGGCTTCAGGGAACGCTATGACGGAAACGGCGATTGATACCGGGTTGTTTCGCGATCTCTATATTTCGCTGGGCGAGCCCTTACCCGGTGGCGCCTGGAGCGTGCGGGTTCACTACAAACCTTTCGTAAGTTGGATCTGGGGTGGCGCGCTGTTGATGGCCATGGGCGGTGGTTTGGCAGTCAGCGATCGCCGCTATGCGCTGGCCGCACGAAAACAACGAAGCGTGCTCCAACCAGCTAAGCCCGAGACCCCACCGACACTCACGCCGGCACCCGCCAAGCTTGAGGCAGGAAATTAAGAAGCTATAGCAATCAAAACAACATGAGTCGTTTTGCAATTCCATTGGCAGTGTTCATCGTACTTGTTGCCTTCCTGGCAATTGGCTTGGGACACGATCCGCGTACGGTTCCTTCGCCGCTGATAGACAAGCCCGCGCCCGACTTTCGTCTCGCCCAACTGCACGAACCGACGAAGCGTTTCACGCCACAGGAGATGCGCGGACAGGTTTGGCTGCTAAACGTTTGGGCCTCATGGTGCGTGTCCTGCCGCGAAGAGCACCCGTTGCTTGTTGAACTGGCGCGCTCGCGAGCCGTTCCTGTTTACGGACTGAATTACAAAGACAACCGCGAGGATGCGATTGCATGGCTCACCGAATTAGGCAACCCCTATCAGCTAAGCGCTACTGATACCGATGGCAGGATTGGAATTAACTATGGCGTCTACGGTGTGCCGGAAACTTATCTGATCGATCGCGATGGTGTGGTTCGGTATAAACAAGTCGGGCCCATAACGCCCGACGTTCTTCAGGGCCAGATTCTGCCGCTGGTGAAGGACTTGAGCAAATGAAGCGCATCGGGTTGCAACTGCTGCTGATCTGCCTGGCATTCCTGGCCGTCATCGCTCAGGAGGCCAGGCCCGTCGCGGAAGATCCGGAACTCGAAAAACGCGTCATGAACCTGTCAGAGGAGCTCCGTTGTTTAGTCTGCCAAAATGAAACGCTGGCGGACTCGCGAGCGGACCTCGCCGTGGATCTCCGGCGTGAGATTCGTGAACAGATGAAAGCAGGCAAAAGCGACAAAGAGATCATTGCCTTTCTCACCGCGCGTTACGGAGACTTTGTACTCTACCGGCCTCCTGTGACACCCACTACCTACCTGCTCTGGTTTGGTCCTTTCGCTTTGCTGGTCATCGGATTGGGGGTTCTCTATCGTTACTTGAAGCAGCGTCGCGAATTGATTAGTCAGCAACCGCTTTCGCCGGAGGAGCGCCACAGGGCTGAAGAACTATTGAAGGTTGCGCCAGAAAAGGAGCCGGCATGATTATTTTCTGGCTTGTCTGCGCGGTCTTTGTCGCCATTGCCCTGGCATTCGTGCTTCCTCCACTGCTGCAGGGCTCCGACACAAAATCGGATGCAAGTGGCCAAAAGGAAGCTAACATCGCCGTCTATCGCGATCAGATTTCCGAGCTGGAGATGGATCTCGCCAATGGCATCGTCAGCCCGGAACAGTTCGATCAGGATCGTGATGAGCTCGAGCGACGACTGCTTGAGGATGTGTCTTCTTCCGGCTCGTCAAAACGTCTGAAGCCGGCTAAGGATGGTCGTGGGGCTGTCTATGCCGTCGCGCTCGGCTTACCCATCCTCGCGGTGACACTTTATCTCCGCATCGGAAATCCGTATGCAGCGCCGACACCGGGGACCGCTGCCGCCCCAGCCATGGCGCCGACTGCAAGCGGAGATGTCTCTCAACAACAGATTGAAGCGAACGTTGCTTCACTCGCGAAACGACTCGAGCAGAATCCTGGCGACTTGGAGGGATGGAAGATGCTTGGGCGTTCCTATATGTCATTGGAAAAGTACGGAGAAGCAAGCAGGGCGTACGCGAAGGCAACCGATTTGAAGTCGGACGACGCAGACCTTTTGGCCGACTATGCTTTTTCCCTGGCGATGGCCAGCGATCGAAAGCTGCAGGGCAAACCGGTGGAACTAATAAAGAAGGCGTTACAGCTGGATCCGGAAAACCCCAAGGCCCTGGAACTCGCCGGCAGTGCTGCGTTTGAGGCGCAGGATTACAAACGAGCTATCGAATACTGGCAAGAACTATTGGAGAGAGTACCGGCAAATTCAGAAGTCGCCGAGTCGCTCACTGAGAGAATCAACAGCGCGAAAGCCCGTGCCGGAAGCGAAGCAAAATAGGCCGAGGCTCCCTGCCACCAACGAAAGTCTTTCAAAAAGCAACATGACTAGAGAAAACCTTTTATTCGCAATCATCGGAATCCTGTTCGGTTTCATTGTGGGTTTCATGTTCGCCAGTACTATGAGTCAACGCTCCGCCCCGGTTGCGGCCAGTACGGCGGATAATCGAAATCTGCCGGCGAATCACCCGCAAGTTCAATCCGGAGACTCAAAGAACCCTCAGCAAGTATTTGCAGATGTGCAGGAGGCAATCGCCAAGGCCCGCAGCGAGCCGAACAACTTTGACGCGCAAATGAAGGCAGCCGAACTCTACTATCAAATTCAACGCTATGATCAGGCGCTTGAGTATCTACTGAAAGCGAACCAACTCAAGCCTGACAGTTACGAGCCAATCGTCGCGCTAGGCCAGGTGAACATCGACACCCAGCACTACGATCAGGCGGAGAAGTGGTTGAAGGCGGCGCTGCTGAAGAAGCCTGAGGATGTTAGGGTGCTGGCGAGCTTGACGTTTGCTTTGCTCCAGAAAGGTGATGCCGCCGCAGCTACAAAGGCGATTGAAACCCTGGAAAAGGTCGACCCCAAAAATGAAGACTTGCCCCAATTTCGCGAGAGCTTAACGAAGCTGAAATCCGGCGATAAACCCAAATAGCGGTCGAGCAAACCACTTGACTATCCCTTCTCAAGACTTTTAATCACAATCAAGAACGATCCACGAAATATCACGAAGTATCACGAAAAGTTTTCGTGTTCGTTCGTGTGGTTTCGTGGATCGTTGGTTTCTCTGACGCGACTCTCAACTTAGAAAGCCACCGGACATTTAGGGCTCAATGGCCATACGCAGGACGTCGCTCATTCGAGTTCTTTCGATCATTCCGTCATTGCGCACCACTACAATCTGATTCTTCTCCACTGTGACGCGTCTAATCGTACTCATGAAGCGCTCGATAAGTGTCCCATCCTGCATTTGAATTACCAGACGCGGTCCAGTCTGCGGTTCCGGCACTGGAATCTGTTCGGTCGGACGGTTGATGGCGCCTCGCCTGCCTGTCCGCCGTGTAGGAGGTGCAGGGTCGGCGTTGGTGGTGGCTTCTGCGGCGTCCGGCTCACTCGTAGTTTCTGATCCTGAGGATTCGTTCTTCCTCGTGGGCTGCGGCGCAGTTGGTTTTCGTCGGCCCGGTGGCACGCGTCCCCTTACTCTTCTTGGAGCGGGTGCCGGCGCCGGGGTTTCTGTGCGGGGCGTGGCTTCCGGGGTCGCAGTTGGTACCGCCACATCGTCAGGCGTGGGTTCCGGAGTGGGCGCGGTCGCAACCTCTTCTCTCACGACCGGTGGTTCCGGGATGCGGGCTCCCACAGAGGAAACGCGTCTAGAACCGGTGCTACGTGACGCTGAGGTTGATGGGTCAGTTGCCGGACTAGGAGTTTCGGCGAGAGGGTCATCACCAGCTATTGGCTGAAACGATCCGCCCAACTTTATGTGATACATACCTTCATCATCGTTGGGGCTGCGCGCTTGCACACGCAGAATCAGATCTTCGCGCTTTCGTAGAAAGATAGCCCGGGTCGCTGGTGAGGAGTTTTCCGCATAGATCGTAAACTTCATCAGGGGCCGCAAACTGCCTGCGGTGAAGAGATCGACATCACCATTCAGGTTGTTACTCTTAACTGTGACTAAGACATCGCCAGGCGTTCCCGTAAAGGCATAGAAATGGTCGGTTAACCGCGAGTCGCCGAGGTCTCGGGCGGCGATTGTGCCCACAACTTCGTTCGTTCGAATGGGTGAGGGATAACTGATATCTATTGATTGCGCCAGAGACACTTCAGCAGCCGCACAGAGAAGGAGTATCAACGCCAGGCCCCGCGCCCCCAGCAAAAAGCTTTTCAGCGGAATTGAAACTGATATCTTCAAAAACAACATCGGATGAGTGGGCAAAAACCGCCTTGCCACTTTTATTGAGAGGAGAATATCAGATTTCGGTGCCCGAGCCGAATATGGATCAATCCACAGATTTCGCAGATTACGCAGAAGGAAAACCATTATGCTAACGAGATAGGCTGCTCAGCTTTGCTTCTCGTTACTGTTGTTGCTGCTGTTGCTGCTGTTTCCGTTGTTGCCGCACCTGTTCATAATCCGACAAATTGTCAGTGTGGGAATCGGAGGGATGCCAGCCCGCGTCCGGCTCCAAGGTCTCTTGCGAAGGCGGCTCCGCGGACGGAACGACGTTGACGGACACACTCAATTCGCTCTTCGCTTCACCTTTGAAGACGCCGCGCGTCGGCGGTACGTCTCCGTAATCGCGCCCGATGGCTACACGAATGTGGCGTTGGCTGACGATCAGATTGTTTGTCGGATCGAAGCCTACCCAACCAAGTCCGGGCAGCGACGCCTCGACCCAGGCGTGGGTTGCGTCTTCCGCGGAACGATCCTGGTCTTCTACGCGATGGAATAGATAACCGCTCACATACCGGCACGGAATGCGAAGGCCGCGCACCAGCGCAATCATGATGTGCGCGAAGTCCTGGCAAACGCCTCGGCGGTTGCTTAAGGCCTCGTCGATCGGCGAATCGACTTTGGTGGCTTTCGGCGCGTACTCAAACGCCTCGTGCAAGCCTGCGGTCAACTGGCGAAGCAACACGAGCGGGTCGTCTCGGCGCCGTACCTCCAACTCGCAGGCCAGCTTGCCGAGCAGGTCGGTGGGACTGGCAAAGCGGCTGGGCATCAGCATCTCCCAGTAGTCGCCGTCGGCTACCAAAGCATCGAGTTCCTCCCACGCCTCGGCGCCGAGCGACTCTGGCAATATCTGGGGCGAGATCTCGACTACGGCTTCCGACTTTATTGCAAGCTGATTGTGATGGCCGGGCACGTCGAAGTGATGGATCAGGTTGCCGAGATGATCGCGGTAGAAAGTCAGACGCGTACGCGGCTTAATCGAGAGATCAAACCAGACGCAGTGCTGTGTTGATTCAGTGCGCGGCTGCATCCGCAACTCCATGAAGCTCTCGCTGATCGGTGCGCTGTAGCGGAATTTAGTTAGATGGCGAATTGAATAGTGCATAAGTCAGCCTCACTGATTTGCCTGTCTGCCCTCAGCGCCCAGGGCCGCTTCGATCGGATATGACACGTATTGTTGGTAGATCGCCGTATGAATCTGCGCGCATTGACGCTGAATGTCGTAGAGGTACGGCCGCAGACCGCTAGCCATGATTTCGTCGATCTGGCCGAAGCTGAGCGCGGCGCGCAGGCGGACCGCAAGTCGATTGGCGCGGCCGTTCTTACGCGTCTCAGCTAACTCGGCGATTGCGTTCAGCGCAGTTTGAATCATTTCGGCAGCGAAACGCACCGAGCGGGGAAAATCGGAATTCAACAAAAGAAACTCGGCGATGCGCTGGGGACTCAGATCGGCGGTGTAGACTTTGCAGTAGGCTTCAAATGCTGTACACGATTTCAGCAATCCCACCATATCGAGGTAGTCGCTGCGCTCAGCTTCAGAATCGGTCGGCTCATATAATTCGCCAACATGCGCTTCGAGCAGCGCCGCTGTGGCGGAAGCTCGCTCGATGAAACGTCCGGCTTGAATGAAGTGCCATCCCTCGCTGTGACTGAGCGTCGAATCGGTGATGCCCTGAAAGAGGTGTGCGCCTTCCTTGACGCCGCGAAAGAAGAGATGCGGAGAAGATTGCCACTTTTTGCCGCGGCCGGCGCGCTTGATTTTCAGATAGAGTTGATTGAGTTCCTCCCACATCTCGGAGGAGATCTGCTCACGCACCTGGCGAGCGTTCTCCCGCGCGGCGTTCATACATCCGATGATCGACGCCTTGTTCTTAGCATCGAAGGTGAGCGCCTGCGCCACGCTGTACGCATCTGTTTTTGATCGCTCGGGCAGAACTACCATCAGACTCTCGAGCAGCCGTGGCCAGCGCAGACCATCAGGATCGGGCGCCTGATCGAGCATAAGATTCAGATTGAGATCGAGCAGCCGAGCGGTGTGCTCCGCTCGCTCGAGATAACGGCTCATCCAGTACAGGCTTTCGGCTACTCTTGATAGCATCGTAAAACGGGTGTCAGGTGTCGGGTTTCAGGTCTCGGCTTTCCAGGTTTCAGGTTGTGAGTGTCGGTTTCCCAGTGTCGGGTTCCGGCACCCGACACCTATCACCTGACACCCGTCAATAAAGCACCCAAGTGTCCTTGCTGCCGCCGCCCTGCGACGAATTCACGACCAGCGACCCCGGGCGCAGTGCCACGCGCGTCAAACCGCCGGGCACGATCGTGACGCGGTCTCCGTACAGGATGTAGGGTCTTAGATCAACGCAGCGCGGCTCAACCTGCCCCTCGATAACGCAAGGCGCGCGCGATAGCGCCAATGTTGGTTGAGCGATGTAATTGCGTGGATCGGCCACGATGCGGCGGCGAAACTCCTCGCGCTCAGTGGTCGTACTATGTGGTCCAATCAGCATGCCGTAACCGCCGGACTCTCCGACGGCCTTCACCACCAGCTCGTCTAGATGATCTAGAACGTAAGCTCGCTGGCGGTCATTACTAAGCAGATACGTTTCCACATTTGGGAGAATCGGGTCCTCATCGAGGTAGTAACGACTGATCGCCGGCACGTAGGCATACAGCGCCTTGTCATCTGCGATGCCAGTGCCGATTGCGTTCGCCAGCGCGATGTTTCCCGCGCGATAAGCGTTGAATAGCCCCGGCACACCCAGTGATGTGTCCCCTCGAACCGCCAGTGGGTCGATGAAGTCGTCATCGATGCGGCGATAGCTCACATCGACGCGGCGCAGCCCACCGGTAGTACGCATGTAGACCACATTGTCATGAACCAACAGGTCTCGCCCTTCAACGAGTTCGATGCCCATCTGGCGCGCGAGGAAGGTATGTTCAAAGTAAGCGGAGTTGTAAGGCCCGGGCGTCAGCAGCACTATCGTTGGATCGACCCGGTGTGATGCGAGGGCACGCAACGTTGCCAGCAGCACCTGGCCGTATTGATCTATGGGGCGCACGCCGTAGTTGCTGAACATCCCCGGAAAGACTCGCTTGATCACCTGGCGATTTGCCAGCATGTACGACACACCGCTGGGTACCCGAAGATTGTCTTCGAGTACGGCGAATTGCCCGTCTTTGAGTCGCACCAGGTCCGTGCCCACAATCGAAATGTAGATTCCGCGCGGCACGTGCAAGCCATGCATCTGTCGCCGGTAATGCCGGCAGGTGTAGATCATCTCGCGAGGGATAACGCGATCGTTGAGAATCCTGCCTTCGTGATAGAGGTCTTTGAGAAAGAGGTTGAGAGCCGTGATGCGCTGAGTCAGACCGCGTTCGATGGTGGCCCACTCAGCGCTGGTGATGATGCGCGGCAGCACGTCGTAGGGGAAAATCTTCTCCGTGCCCTCCTCCCGGCCGTATACGGTGAAAGTTATCCCCTGATGCAGAAAGGAAGCATCAGCGGCCTGCTGTCGGCGGCGCAACTCCTGGGGTGACATATCAGACAATCGTTCGTGCAACCCCTGATAGCTCGCGCGCGGTGCACCGGCAGACTCGAACATTTCGTCGTAGGCGCCGTCCAGTTGGTAGTTCGTGAAAGGCGGGGCAAAGCCGCGCCTCGCTGGAGGGTCAAGAGTCATAACAGACCCTCAGCCGCGAAGCGCGGGAAGGCAAAGTTTCCACGCGCGTAATGTACCGCACTGCGGTGAGGACGAAATTGAAAGAAGTTTCTCTCCATAAAAAGAGTACACACTCTCAAAATGCCGCTCGGAGTTGTTTTTGGCTATGATTGCCGAAACGCGTTGCTTGCTGATGAAAACGAGCCGAGTGCGGTTAGCCTATGGCTAACGCGGGCCGACTGTCAACGATGATAATTGCGAGGCCTAGTCGCATTTATTTGGTCATAAACTGCGTTAACGCTTTACGCGGAAAAGTGTTGGCGAATGCCTGGGAAGGCGCCTCCTCTTGCAGAGTTCCCGAGTACTATGGGTTGGAATTAGCACCCAGGGTGCCGCAACCCTGGGCTGGAATAATCCAACGCTTTCAACGTACTTCCGGTTGGTTCTCCGCGCTCGACAGCTGCGGTTGTTTCCAGTCCGAGTACAAGGCCAATGAAGCCACGATCAGGTTGGCCACGACTATTGGAGGGGCACTCATCCAAATGCCATAACCAACCCACAAGAGAGCTGCCGAAGCCTGGAAACGACGCATAGCTCTGGACGTCTTGCAGAAATAGGAAGTGGCGAAGAGCGCCGTCGCTACCCACCCGAGACTATCAACCATTAGCAACCTCCACTAACCTTAAGGCAGAGTCAGTTCCATCTGGTATCTCTCGGATGGTCAGCCAATCCGTTCGCACTTTGTCCCACTCTTGAATCAGGAAGCCCTGCGATTCAAACAGCGATCGAATGCGCACCGAGTCCCAGCCCACGATGTCTTCAAGCACTGGAACCAACACGCTCAGCGCATCCTCGCTGAGAACGCTGCGCTTAGCGATCTGAGCGATATGCTTCGCCTCAGAGACGGCAACTGTGAATCCGTCCTGGCGGTTTACGTGCAACATTACGTGAACGTCTGAACTGCCGTCGCCGACATAGACTATGCGGTCGTAACTAACCTGCAGTTTTTCATGTAGCTCATCAATGACCGCAACCTTTCCGTAACCGGCGGGGACCCGCACGATCGAGTCAATCTCGCCAGTAGACTGGTCGTAGCGGAACTGCGTTCCGACGATGTGATCCGGCGGAATAATGTCTTCGAGAGCCGATTGGATCACTTCTGCCGGCGCCGCCGAAACGACATAGAAGGAGAAGCGGTAACCGTCAAAGCCCTTCTCGAGGAAGCGCGTCAACTCCCGAATGTTCTGCTTGAGTCGAATCCGTTTGCCCACTTCGATCAAGTGCTCTTTACGGACACGGCGGTATTCCGGGTCGTGCAAAAGCAAGTAAGCCAGTTCCCCTCCCTGCTGCACCAGGTTCATGTTTGAGAGGCCCGCTACCTTTTCACTAAACCTGGAGTTACCCAGGAGCTCACTTAGAACAATTCCCGAATCGTTAAAGCTCAACGTCTGATCAAAATCACTTGCCAGTAAATAGTGTTTTGTTTTCTCTAATCTGTTTTTCATATTCATATCAATCAATCATTGCCGCCTGGTCGTAGCCAATGCTCATCAAAACCGATCAATTGGCAATGATGTTCAAGTCTACGGAGGACGTTGCCATATATCCAACTCATTGTTTTAATAGAGGTCATTAAAACAGTTCATGTGTGGATATTCCCGTTGCGAGGGGAGCGATTATGGAATTATGGCAACTGCGAACTTTTCTCATGGTAGCCGAGAAGTTAAACTTTACGCGGGCGGGCAAGCAGCTAAATCTGACTCAATCCGCTGTCAGCCACCAGATCAAGGCATTGGAGAAGGAGTTGGGCGAGCCATTGTTCATTCGCGCGAAACGTGGCGTACGGTTGTCGGAATCGGGCCGAGTGGCCCTGGAACATGCGCAACTGATCCTTGATGAGGCCGAAGCCTTGCGAGAGCGTTTGTCCGGACATGAGCACAGCGCGACGGGCTCGGTACGCGTGGCGGCAGCAACCCAGGCGTTGGTCTACCTGTTCGCGCCCTTCTTTGAATCCTTCATGCGCGCCCATCCGGGAATTGAACTTTCGTTTCGCACGACCGTCAGCACCGAGCAGACGATTGCCGGAATCCTGGATGGCGCTGCAGACATCGGGTTCGCATCCTGGCCTGTTTACTCCCCCGCCCTAAAAGTAGAACAACTGGTCGAAGACGAACTGATGGTGATTGTAGGTCGCCAGCACCGGTTGGCAAAAAAGCGGTCGGCGACCGTGAAAGAGATCGAGCGCGAGCGACTGGTGCTCTTCGAACTGGGCTCTTCCATACGACGAGCAACCGATCAGTTCTTCGACAGCGTCAGCATCCGTCCGGCCCTGGCCCTCGAGTCCAATGACACTTACTTCATCAAGTTGATGACCGAGCATGGTTGGGGCATCACCCTGTTGCCTCCCTGGGCAGTCCGAGACGAAGTGAAGGCCGGAAGGCTGGCTCAGTTGCGCATCTCCGGGCATACGCTGCGTCGCTCGGTGAACATGGTTTCGCTGGGACGCTTTCAACCTTCAGCCACGCGCACGTTTCATAGCTTCATGCTGAGCCAGAAGGATGGGCTGCGAAAGTTAGCCAAAGGCGAACCG
>JAMQPH010000336.1 GCA_023717605.1 Pyrinomonadaceae bacterium | reverse complement strand
TTAGTTCTTTAGTCATGCAATCAAGAAATTTTCATGATTGCGAAGAAAAGGAGAATGCTTTCTCAGGAGTAGGAATTTGCTCTAGAGATTCAGTGAGTCTGAAATAATCTGTGGGGTCAAAACTGGATTAGCCCGCGAAGTGACCACCATTAGGGCGGAGATAGCGGCTCCAGAATTGAACGAGCAAACAGAAGACGCATCCCTCCAGTGTAGCGTTCGAAACCATTAAGGCAAATCTGAATCATTTGATTGAGATCGTGCGCGTGTCAAAAACTTGAGTCCCTTGCTGCCGCGCCAGGCGCCAGCGGCCGTAGGCGACGAAAGCACACAGGATCCCGACCATCAGCGGAATCAGCGCCATCGCGATATCACCAGTCATCAGCGTGACCACCGTGGCGCCGATCATGATGATCGCCAGGCCGGCAGCAGCCAGCGGTGTCAGGCCCGGGCGGACGCCCGTGAGCCAAGGGAGGATCAGGGCGATCGCGCCAAGGACTTCACACACGCCGATAAAGTGCAAAAACCAGCCCGGCAGTGGCATCTGCTTCGTCATTTCCTCGACCGACATGACGAACTTCATGCCACCGGCGAACAGAAAGAGGGCCGCGAGCAACCCTTGAGCAATCCAAAGTACAATATTCATGATGAGTCACCTTTAAAGAATAATTCACCACAGGGACGCAGAGTTCAAATGGTTCGACCGTTCGAGAAGCCTCACGGCAGGCTTCCTCGACGGCCTTCAGTTCCGAGCCCGTCGAGGAATCACCACGAGCGGAATTCTTCTTAGCCGCGCATCCTGAGCTTGGTCGAAGGACGCGTCCTCGGCGCCTCCACGGTGTAATGTCCGAGTTATTGAATTTAATATCTTGGCGTTATTGCTTAACCGACGCTTCCACCACCGACTTCATGTCGGCGAGCCCCTTCTCAAATTGGCCGCCGATCATTTTGTCCATGTTCATGAACAAGTGAATTGCCTTGGCCATGAAGTTGTTTTCGCCGGCCATGCTCCAGGTGACCATGGTTTGATCCTTTTCAGGTTTGAAGGTGAACTCCGCGATGCTGTTGCCTGCGAAGGGCTTGAAGAATTCGAGTTTGATGCGGATCAGATCGCTTGGACGGCTCTCCGTGATCGTCATGCGTCCTTCCCCGACCTCGTTGTTGCCGGCCCACGTGTAGATCGCGCCGGTTCCAGCGGGCGCACCCTCGTAGTTTGGCTTCATCGCCGGATCGATTTTCCCCCAGGGGTTCCATGCTTCCCATTTATGGAAATCATTCACCTGCGCAAATACCGCCGATGGTGGAGCGGAGATGGTAGTGCTCCGGGCGACGCGAAACTCCGATGGCTGCATGGCAACGACTATGACAAATCCGATAACGATCAATGCGAGAGAGATCAGGATAATTTTAAGCATGGTGAATCGTCCCTGAATTGGTGTGCGGTCATGACACGGTTCGAGGCCTAATGGATTGCCGAAACAATCTCTCGGAGTCCTTCGACGGGCTCAGGGCTTGCCCTGAGTTTAAACCGAAGGTACGAACGGAGAGCGATTGAAATCCCTGGTAATTTTCCGTTCATGCTGAGCTTGTGGAAGCATTCCGAACCTCTTTCGCGCAAACCGACAGTTGGCCAAGGTCGCGATTGAAATTCACCTTATACGCTCAGCCCTCGACCAGGACCTTGAATCCGCCCCAGAACATGCGCTTGCCGTCGAATGGCATGGCCTTGGGGTCCATCATGTTCGCCAGGCGCGGGTCCTTCATAACTTTGGCGTTGACGCGGTCGCGATGCGCGCG
>JAMQPH010000319.1 GCA_023717605.1 Pyrinomonadaceae bacterium | reverse complement strand
AGGGGCTTTCAGGGGCTGTTGCGAGTCTTTCACTCTTGCTTCTTATATTGACATTGTGTAAATAGGGTATCTGCTTAAGGCGGGACAGTTGGGTGTCGGTCATGTACGCTGAGGAGCTGAATTCGACCAAGAGTTCAGGCTTCCTTCAGAGGACAGACCGACATGGGATTTTGGGCCAAAAGCCTGCGGATTTTCAACTCTTTTTGTGACAACGCGCAGCAGAGCATCCGCCAAGTCGCCCATCAGACCGGGCTCTCCAAGAGCAGTGTACATCGTCTCAAACAGGCGATGGAACGTCGCGATACCCACCCGGAGTCCTGGTGGTGGGAAACAGACGCAGGCCACAGTTGGTGCATCCGCCTAGTCGTAGCGACGCTCTATACCTTCGGGCTCAAGCGTGGCGTTGGGGCCGAAACGATCAGCGAGTTTTTCGGTCGTCTGCGCCTTGAGACGCGTATGGGCTGTTCACCCAGCGCCTTGCGAGGGATGATGCAAGCGTTGGAGCAAGCGATCCTTGAGACCGCACAAGCCTGGGAGCACGAGGGGATAGCCGAGGGAGAGGTGCGCCCCATCATTGGGGCAGTAGACGAAACCTTCTTAGAGCGCATGATGTTGGTGTTCATGGATCTCGTCAGCGGCTACCTGTTGTTCGAAGAGGTGGCAGAGGACCGTAGCTATGACACCTGGTACGCGCTGGTCAAGGCGCGGCTAGCGGTTCTGGGCGTCGAGGTGCTTTACCTGGTGAGTGACAGAGCAAAGGCGCTGATCAAGCTGGCCGAAACGGGCCTGGAGTGCTTGAGTATGCCAGATGTGTTTCACCTCATCCATGAGCTGGTGAAGAGCTATTCGCTCTCCATTTGCAGTCGTCTGCGACAAGCGCGTCAGGCTTTGAAGCAAGCGCAGGAGCAGCGCAGCGGTGCTGAGGCCCAGCAGGCGCAGGCCGTGGTGGAGGCGCGTGAAGCTGAGGTGACACACTGGGAAACCGTGCACAGCGCCTATCGGCGCCACCTGGAGAGAGTGTCGCTGACGGTACATCCGTGGCGCGTTTTTGACTCGACGCGCCAGAGGTCCGAAGAAGTTGAACGCCAGTTACACGCCGAGATCGACGCGCTGGAAGCGCTCCTCGACACGAACGGGTTGCCCGTTAAAAAGAAGGCCCTGGACAAGGTCCGCAAGCAACTCGGTGGCGTGTCCGCCCTGGTGGACCTGTGGTGGCAGGGGGTTGGACACGATTTACAGCAAGTGGCCCTGACACCGCAGTGGACGAAATGGGTTGAAGAAGGGTTGCTGCCGCTGATGTATTGGCAGGAGCAAATATCGCGCACACGTTGCCCGCGACGGAAGGCCAAGCTGTTCCAGGCGTTGGAGGGCGTACACAACGCGTTTCCTATGCACCCCTGCACCGTGCAACTGGCGCCCAAGGTGCTTGAGGATTGGAAAGCGTGGGCGGCTGAGCAGGCCAAGGGCTTTCAGCGGGCCTCATCGGCAGTCGAAGGGCGCAACGGCTACCTGGCTCAGATGCATCACAATCAGCGGGGCTTGCCCAAGCGCCGCTACAAGGTATGGACCGTGCTGCATAACTTCGATTGTCGTGCCTCAGATGGGACGACGCCCGCATCGCGGTTTTTCAGACGGAGATTTCCTGACCTCTTTGAAACGGTCTTATCGAACGTGGAGGACTTCCCCCGACCTCGGAAACGCAATCCGCTCATGGCGCTAAGTGATTGAGGGCATATGGTGTCCCGCCTTAAGTGGATACCCCTGAATTGTAGTAGCATGCTCTGGGTTGCTTACAGACCATCATGGAGGACCTTCTAGGTCACTGATGTATCGTAAGTAATCACAGCAGGAAGGAGTAGGTGACGGAAGCGTCGAA
>JAMQPH010000247.1 GCA_023717605.1 Pyrinomonadaceae bacterium | reverse complement strand
ATGCCCGAAGGCACGACGCTGGAAGGCACGGCAGCGGTAACGCGCGAGATTGGCGACTACATTCGCACTGTGCCTGAGGTGACGGACTATCAAATGTACGTCGGCACCGCATCGCCTTACAACTTCAACGGTTTGGTCCGCCACTACTTCCTGCGGCGCGGGGCCAATGTGGCAGACATCCAGGTCAACCTGGTGCCGAAAGGCCAGCGGTCTGCTCAGAGCCACGACATCGCTAAACGTGTGCGTCCCGCTATTCAACAAATCGCCGCGAAATACACTGCCCGCGTCAAAATCTCTGAGACGCCACCTGGTCCGCCGGTTCTACAAACGCTGGTTGCCGAAGTCTATGGCGCAAACTACCAGCGCCAGATTGAAGTTGCCCGACAGATTCAAGATATCTTCGACGATACCGAGGGTGTCGTCGACGTTGACTCGTATATCGAAGACCCGCAGCCCAAGTATCGTTTCGTGGTGGACAAGGAGAAAGCAGCCCTGAACGGCGTCTCGGCCGAGCAGGTCGCCGCGACTCTGCGCATCGCAATCGAAGGGATGAACGTGGGCCTGACCCACCAGCCCCAGGAAAAAGAGGACGTGCCGATTGTTCTGCGGCTGCCGCGAGCTGAGCGTTCGAGTGTTGATGACCTCAAGCAGATCAGGGTTATCGGCCTGCAGGGGAACCTGGTGTCCTTAGGTGAACTGGTGCGCGTTGAGGAGCAGACGGCGGACCAGAGCATCTATCACAAGAACCTGATGCCCGTCGTCTACGTCACGGCCGATGTGGCGGGAAAAGTCGAAAGCCCTGTCTACGCCATCCTGCAACTCAACGAAGCTCTGGATCGCTTGAAGCTGCCGGAAGGGTACGGGCTCGAACGATACGTCGCGAGCCAACCCTTTAGTGTCGAAAAACTCGCGATGAAATGGGACGGCGAGTGGCATATTACTTACGAGGTCTTCCGCGATCTGGGGTTGGCGTTTGCGGCGGTGCTCATCCTGATTTACATCCTCGTCGTCGGCTGGTTTCAATCCTTCAAGACTCCGCTGACCATCATGGCCGCGATTCCATTTTCGCTCATCGGCATACTGCCCGCGCACGCTCTGATGGGTGCCTTCTTCACCGCCACCTCGATGATTGGGTTTATCGCCGGCGCCGGGATCGTTGTGCGCAATTCGATCATCCTCGTCGATTTTGTCGAGCTGAGATTGAATCAGGGGATGGCGCTTTCAGACGCTGTGATTGACGCGGGAGCTGTGCGTTTCCGTCCGATGATGCTAACAGCGGCGGCGGTCATCGTCGGCTCGGCCGTGATTTTGTTTGATCCAATCTTCCAGGGGCTGGCCATTTCACTCATGGCTGGAGAGGTCGCTTCGCTTTTGCTCTCGCGCATGACCGTCCCTGTCCTTTTTTATATGAGTGAGCGGAAGAAACATGAGCCGCCTCCGGTCGTGCCCCTAATCCCTCAGCCAGAATATCGGGAGGGCGCAGACATTCCTTCCGTTGAGCCGCCGGCGGTACCTGACGAGAGTGTCCAAGTAGTTGAGCCTACTACTGCGGACGGAACCAGCCACCGTGAAGAGCAGCGAACTAAAGGCGACCACGCGAAGCTGGAGACGTCAAACGCCAACAACATTGACCAGGACGAATCGCCAGGCAGCGCCAATACTGCATAGAATGTAGTGACGATGCGAACAAGTCATTTCTCAAACGCGCGCAGATTGTGTCAGGGAGTGACAATGGGTGCCAGTACGTCGATGAACGGGAGTTCTCGTAGTGCGAAGCGGAGCGAGTCCAAAGATAACGGGAGGAAAACACGATGAAACATCGACGCCGATATTCAACTCAACCTCGATCGCTTTTTGGCGGTCTTTTGACAATCGCCTGCGTTCTCTTCCTTATGCCTTTCCACGCTGAAGGGCAGCGAAGGGCGCATCAAACGGAGAAGCCTCCTTTGCGTCCAGGGATGATTGTCTCAACCGCGTGGCTTGCGGCTCATCTTGACGATCCGAAAGTCGTTATTCTGCACGTGGCACGTGCACGGGCGCACTATGATGAAGGCCACATTCCCAGAGCGCGCTTCGCCGCGTGGAACGAGATCACCGCCACGCGCGATGGCGTGCCGAACGAGTTGGCGCCAGTGGCTGACCTTCAGAAACTCTTCGAACGCCTGGGCGTCGGCGACGATGCACGCATCGTGCTTTATGGTGACAACTCAGGACTGTCGGCGGCACGCGCTTACTTCACACTCGACTACCTCGGTCATGGTGAGCGGGCGGCACTCCTGGACGGCGGTTTGGAAAAGTGGAAGGCAGAACGTAGAGCCGTCTCACTTGATATGGTTGAGTCGAACGCGGCGCGGTTCACGCCGCATGTGAGAGCCAGCGCCGTCACTGACTACGACGTTGTGCGTGACCTCTCCTGGACAGCGACGAACGTGACATCTCCGAGCGCGGTCCTAATAGACGCGCGCCCAGTTGACGAATACACAGGAACTAAACCGGGTGAAGGCGTGCCTCGAGGCGGCCATATCCCAGGTGCGGCGAATGTCTTCTGGATGCAGAATCTAGTTAGCAGGGAGAATCCGGCACTGCGATCTGCCGCAGAGTTGCGAAGGCTCTACGAGCGGGCCGGGGTTCAACCGGGTCGCAGTATTGTGACTTACTGTCGCACCGGCGGGCAGGCATCGCACACTTATTTCACTCTCAAATATCTTGGTTACAACGTGGTGATGTATGACGGGTCGTTCTTCGAGTGGAGTAACACAGAAAGTGCACCGGTGGTTACCGGAACGGAGCGAAAGTGACGTACGACGCGGCAGACCGTTTGCGAGACCGTGCCGAAGATCCGAGTTTTGCCGCGGGTGCCGCGAGCAAAGTTCTAAATCAAATCATGGCGCTATCAATATGTGTTAAAGCGAACGCACCGCCTTCGTGGCGCCCCGAAGCGCATTGGGCAAGTATCAGAAACGATCCAGCAGACTCGCTAACGGTTACTACATTAAAGACCAAATTAGTTTTGCCACGATTTTGCCACGACTCGCCTCGCGCTTATACGTTTTATACAGCGTATTCGTGACTTCTCTAGCCGCGAAATTAATTTTTACGCTGCAAAAGCGTATTACGCGCTATACGTGGCGGTGGGTCCGCGTATTGACACGGTAGGGGTCTGGGTTCAAATCCTCACGCGCCTGAGCCTCAATGCAGCAGGATGCGCAGGTTGATCCGCGGCGTCAGTTAGACCCTTGGATTACCATCAAAACTCCACGACTCTAGAAGCGACCAGGTTACTACAGACCGCAAGTCTTGCGTGTGACGGTATTGTGACGGGAATTCAGATAAAGGCACGCGTAGGCGATATAGCTGCATATAGAATCATCAAAAACCCCTTGAAAAACCGCCGTGGCTGCAACCTGTTTTAGATAGAGTTAAAGATTTGCGTGGGTTCGGATTATGAATCCCATGCCCTAACCAGCACTTCAACACTTATAACTAAAGCTGCGCGGCGAACGTGTAACGGAGATGTCAAGAGCAAATAATTTAATTAATCCGTTGAGGGTACGGGCTCGGGAGCTGTTACCTATTGACGATTGCCCTCCTATTGAGAATGTCGCGAGCCTTGTCAATGGTTTTCTTATTCATGTTGTAGTATCTCATCGTCATCTTCACGTCACTGTGGCCTAACAGATTAGCAAGCGCTGGTAACGGCATGCCTTCATTAGCCATTTCGGTACCGAAGTTGTGACGTACAGAGTAGAAGAGGCGTGTACCTTTCGGGACTCCTGCTTCGGCGTATGCCGCAGTCCACAACTTGCGCAAATTGACCTTAGCATGTTCAAAGACAAGAGCAGCGTCGTTCTTGTTCTTTCTCTGGAGTTGCAGTTGCAGCAACTCCTTCTTCAACCGGCTAGTCATCTGCACCGGCCAGCGCTTTGGCTTGATGTTCCTACCTTTGCCTTTGTAGGCAGTGAGCGTGATGATCTCGTCACCAAAGTTAATGTCTTTCCAACGAAGGTAATCCAACAAGCTGGACTTTCTGGCTCCAGTATCCATTGCCGCAATGAACACTGGTAGAGTGTGACATCTTTGAGGAGTGTCGAGCGCGTTCATTACTCGACGCGCCTCTTCGTCAGTAAGCTCGCGAGTCTTGATCGGATCTGGAGTTTCAGCGGCGTCGTGAATCAAATTCCTTGACACCGCCTTAGTGAACGGCGATCTAAGAAGCCACCCTTCATCCACCGCAATGTTGAAGAGCCGGCGGGCCTTAGACAACTCACGATCAACGGTCGAAAGACTAACCTTCCTCAGAGTCTTTATTGTTCCAGTCAGTCGTGCGACCTGATACTCCGTCAGCTTCTTTTCATTGATCTTTCTTATATCTACGTCTCCGAAGAAGGCGACCAGATTATTGAGAGCGGAGTGTGCTGGCACAACGCTTCGAACGCCTTTTATTTTCGTCTCTTGATTGTCGTAAAGCGCAGAGACATAGATGTTGTCTTTGGCATGTTGAGCAAGCTGCCGGAATGTAACTTTACCGGCAACGAGTTGTGCGGGTCCATTCTTCAGTAGTTCAACTTCGATCTCTGCCTGCTTCGGTTTGATCGCAGATTTGTTCTCAACCTGGCGCAGAATGTCGAGAGGTTTACCGTCATCGATCTTGTAGCGGACACGAGCATAATACTTGCCCTTGATCTTACGGTACGTGCGGCTGATGATTTTTACTTCGCCTGCCATTTGGCACCTCCCGCTGCAAGCGCACGTTCATCAGTTTTTGTACGAACTACTTTGTTGCTAATTGGGAAACACTCATTACAAACCGCAAGCCTGCA
>JAMQPH010000236.1 GCA_023717605.1 Pyrinomonadaceae bacterium | reverse complement strand
AGGAGCGCCTGACGCGTGGCCCACTGGGGCCGGAAGCGGCCGCCAAGCTGGCGCGCGAGATCGGCCACGCGCTCTCCACCGCACACGAAGCGGGCGTCCTGCATCGCGACATCAAACCCGAGAACATCATGCGGCGCACCGACGGCCTGGTGAAGATTCTCGACTTCGGCATCGCCAAACTGATGGAGCCCGAGACGCCTGACTACTTGAGCGAAACTACCGGCGCTCGGACACACACCGAAGCGGGCCTGGTTATGGGGACCGTCAACTACATGTCGCCGGAGCAGGCGCGCGCGCTTCCGGTTGACGAACGCACCGACATCTGGAGCCTGGGCGTAGTGCTTTATGAAATGCTGGCCCAGCGTCTGCCGTTCAGTGGTTCCACACGCATGGATACGATGGTGGCTATTCTCGATCGCGAACCTGCGCCGCTGTCGCAAGTCGCGCATAACCCTTATTTACTGCCACCGCTGTTGCAGGAGATCGTCAACAAATGTTTGTGCAAGGAAATGACGAACCGTTATCGCACGGTCAGTGAGCTGCTCGTGGACTTGAAGAGTGCGAGCGATCAACTTAACAGTCGATCTTCTCAAACTAGCCTGGAGATCAAAAACGGCGGACGAGACGCGCGCACGAGCGCGAAGTTGATTGCACCGCACCCGTCCCGTTATATTTGGCCAATAGTCGGCGCAGTTGTGTTGCTGATAGCCGCAACAGCAGTAACTATTCTTTATCGGCGGTCGGTAGCGCTGAGGCAGCCTGGTATTAACACGACATCGGAAGCGATTGCCAGACCCGGAAAACTCTATTCGCAAATGAGCGAGGCGGAACGACTCGATTTTGTTGACACCCAAGGGCAGCGGATTTCAACGATGATGGGCGATCATCCCGCCAAGCTCAACGAAGACGCCGTGCGGGTCATCAAGGCCTACGTGGATCGCTACGCTGCTCGCAACGTTGTGTCATCCAATCTGGGTTCGGAGAGTCTAAGCGAGGTCTACGGGCGGGCACGGCCATATGTGCCACTAATTGCGCGTTCATTCGCGGCTCGTAAGGTTCCGGTCATCATCGGCATCTATTTGCCGCTAATCGAATCGGGGTATCAAAACTGTTATGAGAATAGTGTTGGGGCGAAGGGTCTGTTTCAGTTCCTGCCGCAGACGGCGGAAAGCTACGGCGTCGCGCGTCAGGACATGTGTGACGTGGAGAAGATGACGCCTGCTGCCGCCCACTACATCGCCGATCGTATGGCCGAACTCGGCGAGGATTCGGAAAGCGTGACGTTGGTGTTGCTTAGTTATAATCGCGGAGCAGAATGGGTGCGAGATACTTTGCGGGAGTTGAGAAGCACGGAGAACTACGAAAGAAACTTCTGGACGCTTTTTGCCAACCGCGAAATACTGGATGAAACCTTTCGCGACGAGAACGCCGGCTATGTGCCGACATTCTTCGCAGCCGCAATCATTGGCGAGAATCCGCAAACTTTTGGATTGCAAATGCAGCCTCTGTCGACTTTGGCTGGGGCCAGCGTTTCAATCAGTCCCTAGCTCCCCACCAAGAACTCCATCGCTTCTAAATCATTGAAGTTAGCAGTGTCGGCTGTTAACCTCGCCCGACCATGAAAGCAGTCGTATCGTATCGCCGTTTCTTTCATGCCGTCGTGCTCTCGAACACACACTCAGGTCTCACGATTGAGGGAATGTGATCGGAAGATCAGGAAAATGGCGCGGTGGATTTGTGGCTGGCGCGGTTGTCTGCCTTTTAATGATTCTTGGTCTTCAGTTGGCGACGTCGGTACGGCGGGAGTCACAAACCTGGGATGAAGCTAACCATATCTATTCCGGCTATATGTCCTGGACTCATGCAGATTTTGGGCTCAATCCAGAGCATCCGCCGATGTTGAAATTGCTTGCTACGTCGCCGCTCCTCTCATTACCGCTGAAAGTCCCGGAGTTGCAAGATCGCTATTTCAAAGAAGAGGCCTTCCTGGGCGGCAAGGATTTCCTCTACCAGAACGATGCGGACATGATCCTCTTCCGCACACGTATGGCGGCTGCCACACTCACGCTACTTCTGGCGCTGCTCGTATTCCTGGCGACAAAGGAGATGTTCGGAACCGGCGCAGCTTTTATTGCCCTCGCGCTGCTGGCATTCGAGCCGAACCTGCTGGCCCATGGCGCCCTTGTCACAACCGACGCGGCGTTTTCCTGTTTCCTGTTTGCGACTATTTACGCGTTCTATCGCCATCTGAAAGCCCCATCAGTTTGGCGCATGGTGATCGTCGGCGCGTCGGCGGGGCTTACGCTCGCCGTCAAACACACCGGGATTCTCGTGTTCCCCATGCTGTTACTGCTTGCGATCTGCGAAGTGGTGCGTTACCGCGTTGCTGCAAAAGGGAAGAGTGAAGCCGTAACAGGGTCCGGCAAGCAAGCACTCAAGCTTGCCGCATCGTTGGTTACTATCACCCTGATCGCGGTGGCAGTGTTGTGGTCGTTTTATGCGTTCCGTTATCATGCGCGCCCAAACGGATTGCAACTTAATCCGAGTCTGGCGGAGTATGCGCAGGGCTTGAAACCTCACGAGGCTGCGATCGTTTCTACTATGGCCCGATGGCACTTGTTGCCAGAGTCATATCTTTACGGATTGACGGATGTGCGGTTAACCGCTGACTTTCACACCAGCTATGTCTTAGGAAAGATTTATGCGCATGGAGTGTGGTTCTATTTTCCCGTCGCTTTTTTGATCAAGTCAACGCTTGCGTTTCTTGCCCTGTTGCTGCTGGCTGTTGCGGCCATCGCAACTCGCCGGCTGAAGTGCTGGAGAGAGATACTGTTCTTGATCATCCCACCAACGCTCTACTTATTACTGGCCGTAAGTGGTGGAATGAACATCGGAGTTCGCCACATTTTGCCGCTCTATGTGTTCCTTTCGGTACTCATTGGGGGCGCAGCATGGACCTTCATTCGGCAAAACCCAAAATGGGCTTACGCGGTTTTGGCGATTCTCATTTTCCAGGCGGTCTCATCCTGGCGGAGTTTCCCTTCCTATATAGCTTACTCAAATGAACTGTGGGGCGGACCATCGAACACCTACAAGTACCTGACCGACTCGAACGTCGACTGGGGACAGCAACTCAAGGCGACGAAGCGATATTTGGATCAGCGCGGGGTGAAAGATTGCTGGTTTGTATATTTTGCAGAAGGAGTAGCCGAACCCAGTTACTACGGAATACCGTGTAAGCCACTGCCAACGATAAACACTCTGTGGGTAAATCAACAGATCGACGTTCCTCCCTCGATAGATGGGTCGGTGCTCATTAGCGCAAGCAACCTCTCAGGGGTCGAGTTTGGCCCTGGCTCCCTCAATCCGTATGAACAGTTCAAGGGGCTTCGACCCACAGCTGTGATCGAGCATGGAGTCTTTGTGTTCGACGGGCATTTCCAGATACCACTCGCGTCTGCGTTGAGTCGGGTGCAGAAGGCTCAGAACTTGCTCGCAGCAAAGGAAGTGGATCAAGCCCTGGCGGAGGCGCAAGCGGCGGTCGCGCTGGCGCCGGATGCCGTCCAGCCACAGATAATGTTGGGCGATGTCCGAGGGGCAATGGGGCAAGCAGCAGAGGCTCGTTCGGCGTATGAGAAAGCGCTGGTGCTGGCGAAGACGGTAGAGCCGGAATTCCAGGTGCGCTCGATTCCCAGCATCGAGCAAAAGCTAGCTTACAAATAGTGTTTGATCCAGTCCATGAGATTTGAACGGTGCAAGACGACAGGTCTCGACAATGGCAAACTGCGCGAGAGAGAAGTAGTGGGTCAGTTTAGAGTTCAAACTTTAGTTTGTGGTCGCGAAACGGCAACCTGAAGGTTGAACTCTAAACTTCCGGAATCAAACCAACCCGCTACCGAGAGAGAAAGCTCTTGCCCTTGTGCACAACTTATGGAGGAGGAACCATGAAGCGAAGAAACTTTCTGCAGGATATGGGTCTCGCGGGGGCCGCGATTGGAGTTTCCGGCGTTTCAGCAGTGACATGTCAAACGCCAAAATCGGGGAGTACCAACGTGCAACAGAATTATGCGGCAAATGGGAACAAGCTCACGCCTCCGAGCAAGGGCAAGATCCCAGTCGCATTTCTTATCTCAAGAGGCGTGACGATGATTGATTACGCTGGCCCATGGGAAGTATTTCAAGATGTCCATGTGCCGAGTCGGGGCTCCGATATGGACGAGCAAATGCCGTTTGAGCTTTTTACGGTATCGGACACCACCGAGACAGTTGAGGGTTCAGCCGGGTTGAAGATCGTGCCCAACTACGCTTTTCAGACAGCGCCATTGCCTAAAGTCGTAGTGATCCCCGCTCAAGGCGGACGAACCCAGTCGATGTTCGAATGGCTCGCTAAGGTTAGCCAGACCGCGGACGTGGTCATGTCGGTCTGCACCGGTGCATTCATCCTCGCAAAAGCCGGCATGCTTTCCGGTAAGCCAGCAACCACACACCATGATTTCATTGATCGCCTGGCGAAAGAGTTTCCGGATATCCAGATCAAGCGTGGCCTTCGTTTCATCGAAGGATCAAAGATCTCCACAGCCGGCGGCCTCACTTCCGGGATTGATCTGGCTCTCAGGGTTGTTGAGCGATACTTTGGACGAGAGGTGGCAGAGGCTACGGCTACCTACATGGAGTATCAGAGCAAGAGTTGGATAGTTTGAGACCAGCCGAAGGGTCGCTAATGCAGGCACAACGCCTTCCGTTTGTGAGACTAATCTTATCCGGCATGGTCGCCTTAACCTTCTGTCTCGACGCGATCCCAGCAATTGCCGCACTGAGTCTGCCAACCCAAGCTCAGGAGTCTGAGATTCCATCAGAACTCGATCCCGTTTCGCTGGTGCAACGCGAAGAGGTGCAAGCCAACTCAAATCGCAACAGCAATGAGGAAGCGCTAGCAGTGCTTGAAAAGGCGCTTCAAGCACTCGGTGGGCTTGAACGTTTGAAAAGGTTAAATGGGAAGGGAAGCGAATTCCGCACAGCTGACTTACAGGGCCCAGATTCGACAACTCTCATAGCGAGAATCGAGAAAAACGATCCACGAAAATCACACGAAACGTCACTAAATTCTTCGTGTTGGTTCGTGTGATTTCGTGGATCGTCCTGTAAGACTCGAATGACCACTACCAAAACCTAGCCCAGCGTTTCTGTTGAAAGTAAAGCCACTGTCACTTCGAGGCGGTTTCGCGCTCCAGGACAATATCAAACACCCCAGTCTCAAAGCTCGCGCCGTTAATGGTGCGCCTTTCCGGCGCGATGGCGTTCTCAGGTCGATACATGGAGTCGGACATCTTTGGGTCCTCTTTGAAGTGAATCTCAGTAACGAGCGGCTTATAACCCGGACAAACAGCCAGCAGATGAAAATGCGCACAACGCCAGAAGTTTGGCGACCCGGAAGGATTGGGCCGGTAAGGGATCGGTCGGATACTCTCCAATTCATAGTAGCCGGTCTCAGAGGACACCAACCGACCTCGATTCCTGAAGTCAGTCACGCCGTCCGAGTACTTCTCCTGCATATCAACGTGCCAGAAGTCCAGGACTACCCCTGCAAGTGGACGCTTGGTATCAAACGCCCAGGCACGGCCCGACAGGACAAAAGTTGTTCCCGGCTCACCGGGCACCGAGAGCTTTGCCCGGAATGGCGCGCCCGGTTTGTACCATGGGCCGAAAGAAACAGGGGTCACACGCTTCAACTCACCTTTTGCTGACGATCCCTCCTTAGGGATCGCCCCCATCTGAATCAGGACGCGATTTGCTTCGTCACCGCTGACAGTGGCCAGGGTGGGTTGCGCGTCACTGCGCAGAACGAATCCGACAGCACCGACACCAGCCAGTCCCAGAGCGGTCCGCTGTAGAAAATCTCGACGTGTTGCTTTGACCACCGTTTTCTCTCCTTAATTAGACTGGGAGCCGTAGCGACTTTGACGTTGAGCGTGCAATTCGCATTGAGTGATAAGTTCGTCGACGAATGGTAACTCAAAACTGACAATTTACTGAGATTGAAGGGATGAACTGGACGAAGGCCAGGACGAGCTGGCGTTAACAAAGGGCGAGCAGGTTGCGCATCGGTGTCTGCAGGTAGTTCGCATCTTAAGGAATGACGAGCATTGAGCTTCACTTACTTGCCCACGATGAGCGTGGGGCAACCAATTACAATAGCTACCGCTCTATTGTTTGTTACACTGAATGAGAAGATCATATCAGGAGTGATTATTTATGAGTGTAAGGACCAGCAATATCTTAGATAACCATTTGCAGCCTGGCCAATTCTACGGGAGTGTCACCAAGAAGGGTAATTGCTCTGGACTGATTCTCTCCGAACTCACGCATAAGACCGGCAAGAAGTTGCCTGAACATTCTCATCAACTGGCAAACTTTTGTCTCTTAATCGAAGGTGATTATGTCGAGTATTACGGAACGCAAGTCTTCGAGTACAAGCCGATGACGATAATGTTTCACCCTCCCGAACTAACCCACAGTGACGAGATCGGAAACCAGGGTGGTCATTTCTTCAACGTTGAGTTAGAGGCAGAGTGGATGAAATGCCTCAGCGAGTACTCGGTCGTGCCGGACAGGCCTGTTGGCGGCGGCGGCTCTGATTTGACGTGGCTGGCTATCAGACTCTACCGGGAATTTAAAGCACCACACGCGTATTCCCCCCTTGGCATTGAAGGGCTCGTGATGACAATGCTGGCGGAATTAACTCGCACTCGCGTGAAGGACGAGAAGCGACCGCCGAGGTGGCTTGTCCAGGCGGTCGAGCTTTTGCATGAAGAGTTCGACAGGAACTTGACTATAAATCGCGTGGCCGCGGAAGTGGGTGTCCACCCATTTCACCTCTCCAAAGTATTTAGGCAGTTTCATCATCAGACGATCGGCGAATACGTTAAAAATCTGAAGGTGAAGTTCGCCTGTCAGAAGCTCTTTGATCATCAAACGGATTTGGCCTCTGTTGCTCTGGCAGCCGGCTTTTCGGATCAGAGCCACTTCACCCGCGTCTTCAAACAGATGACAGGTATGACCCCGGGCGCATTCCGAGCCGCAAGAAAGCTGGGCTGAACAAGTTGTAATCGATAGAGCGAGTTGATGAGCGGATGCGCAGCGGCGAAATCTTAACCAAAGTCACTATCTGGATCGCCATCGGGGGTTACGCTGCCGGGACCGTCGCGTTCGCACTCTCCCGGAAGAGAGATAAGTGGGACTCGGCGGCGAGGCTGGCTTGGACTGCTGCCTGCGTCGGACTGGTCGCCCACGTATTGTGCGCATTCCATTTCTATCACGAGTGGAGTCACGACTCGGCCTATCGCGACACTGCTCGTCAGACCAACGACCTATTCGGCCTCAACTGGGGCGGCGGGCTTTACGTCAACTATGCTCTTCTTATCGTCTGGGTGGCGGATGTCGTTTGGTGGTGGCTGGGCGGACTCGAGGCTTACCGCCGCCGGCCGTGGCTGCTGGTGACCGCGTGGCACGGATTTTTGATTTTCATCATCTTCAACGCCACCGTCATTTTTGGGACTGGATTTGTGCGCTGGACGGGCCTCTGCATTTGCTTGGGTCTGGGCCTTGTTTGGTGGCGCGCTGCTCGCGGCAATTCAACCCGGAAGCCGAATGAGTTTCCGCCCACTCCGGCAAAGGTCTAAACGCATGGACTCGATAGGCGCCGAGATGCGCCGGCCCACAGTCGGCCCCTTTCTACTTCCGTTCTATTACGGGTGGGTGAACGTTGTGGTTGCGGCCCTAGCGATGGTAGGGACCTTACCAGGGAGGACACAGGGCCTTGGACTGATCACCGAATCACTGCTAGCAGACCTTCAGATCGACCGTGTCGTCTTCGCTCGCATCAACTTCTGGGCAACGCTCGTCGGTGTGCTCTTCTGCCTCGGCGTTGGACGATTGATCGACCGATTCGGCAGCCGAGTCGTTCTTACCTTCGTTACCGTGGCGCTCGGGGTCGTTGTTCTGTGCATGAGCGGCGTGAGGGGAGTGGCCGCAATCGCTCTGCTGATCACGCTCACGCGGGGGCTGGGACAGAGCGCCCTTTCAGTCATCAGCATTACGATTGTCGGCAAGTGGTTCGTGCGCCGGCTCAACCTGGCGATGGCCGTCTACACCATTGTGCTGAGCGTCGGGTTCATGTTGGCATTCCCTGTCATAGGCGCGATGGTAATTGAGTATGGCTGGCGCACAACGTGGTCAGCCGTCGGCCTGACGCTGCTACTCGGCCTCGCACCTCTCGGGTGGCTCTTGGTACGGCGAACACCCGAAGCGTGCGGCCTCGAGGCCGAAGGCGCCGGACGCGTTGAAAATCGCATCGGCGATGCGATAGCCGGACACACTCTGTGGCAAGCATTGTCAACACCGGCCTTCTGGATCTTCGGCCTGGCCAGCGCCGTTTACGGTTTGATCGCATCCGGCATCGCTCTCTTCAATGAATCGATTCTGGCCGAAAGGGGTTTCGATGCTACTACCTATCATCGCAGCCTCGTGATCGTCGCCCTCACCGCGCTGATTGGAAACTTTCTCGGCGGCTGGCTGACATCGAAGTGGCCAATGAACCGCCTGCTGGCGCTGGCGATGGTCCTTCTGGCGGGTTCTCTTCTGGCCCTGCCACACGTCCGAACTCAAGCTCACGTGGCGGCATACGCGCTCGTTATGGGACTAGCAGGCGGTTTCGTCATAGTCATTTTCTTTAGCTTCTGGAGTCGTGCGTTCGGCCGCGCGCACCTTGGCAAGCTTCGGGGTGCAGCGCAAGCACTAACGGTAGTTGCGTCCGCGGTCGGACCGCTGCTCCTGGCAGAGTGCGTGAGTCGCACGGGTTCTTACGCCGCAATATTTTACTTACTGACGCTGATCGTCGTGGTGCTCGCGTTCAGCGCATTGTTCCTTCGCCTCCCGCCTGCAGCACGAGTATGAGAATCGGTTAAGCGTCACTGAACCAATAAACCAATTTCCGTTGTCGGGTTTCGTGTTAGAAATATTCCTTACCTGCTACGTCGTTACTATTCCTGTTTGCGAGAGGGTTCTAATGAAGAAGCGTGGAAATCTGTCGAGGCGCAAGTGGCTCGAACAAGTGTCCGTGCCTCCACTGGCAGCATCGCTCGGCGCAGGTCTGTTTGGCGCCGGTACCGTCGAGGTTGCCGCACAACAACCGAGTTGTCCTGACGTTAACGATAAGACGCTGGGTGCACGCGTCTACAACGTTCGCGATTTTGGCGCTCAAGGCGACGGCGCAAGGCTGGACACCTTGTCGGTCCAGGCGGCGATCGATGCCTGCACGAAAGACAGAGGCGGGACTGTGTTGGTTCCGGCTGGAGATTTTGTCGTGGGCACGCTCGAATTGAAGAGTAACGTAACCTTGCACCTGGCGGCTCAGGGTCGCCTCCTTGGTAGTCCGAAAAGTGAAGACTACAAAGCGGGCAACGGCATTCCACCGGGTAACGGAAATATCGTGATGATCTCCGCCGCAAATGCGGAGAACGTGTCGATCGAAGGGCCGGGAACGATTGATGGAAACGGAGCGAAGTTCTTTACGGGCAAGGGCGACATGACCGGACCGGGGCAGAATTCTTCGGAAGGGTATTTTCAGCGACCGCACTTGCTGATCTTCTACCGCTGCAAGAATCTCGCCATCCGGGATGTTTTTCTCACCGCCAGTGCTTACCATTGCACACGCATCCTTCAATGCAGTCGCGTCTATCTGGACGGGGTTCGCATTTACAACCGCGTAAATCTGAACAACGATGGGTTTCACATCAACAGCTCCGAATATGTTCACATCGTTAACTGTGACGTTGCTTGTCAGGATGATGCGTGCGCTTTGTTTGGAAGCAACAAGTTTGTCACCGTCACTAATTGTACTTTCAGCACACGCTGGTCGATCTTCCGATTTGGCGGCGGCGAAGCTGAAAACATCACGATCAGCAATTGCGTGATCTACGACACGTATGGATGTGTCATCAAGATGCGGTGTGGAGCAAGGTCGCGTTTTGAGAATATCACTTTCTCGAATCTGATCATGAAGAACGTTACCGGCCCGATTTCGATTGGATTGGATTCGACCAGGCGTAACAGTTCCTCCTCCAATCCCAATCCGCAACCGACGGTAAAAGGAATTGTGCGCAACATCGCTTTCAATGGGATAAGGGCAACTGTCATCGCCGAAGGGAAGCAGCATTCTGATCTGCCGTGGCCGCAGAAGTTTCGGCCGGGTGAGACAAGGTCCTGCATTGTCATCAATGGCGTCGGAGATGACATTCTTGAAAAGATAAGTTTTCAGGATATTCACGTGACCTATGAAGGTGGTGGCACCGCAGAGGAGTCGAACGCAGTAGTTCCCAAGTTGGCGGGCGAGTATTTCGAAATCGGGACGCCACCTGCGTATGGCATCTACGCGCGCAATGTGCGCGGTCTCACGCTAAACAACGTTCGGCTTGAACTAGTGAAATCTGACCTGAGGCCGGCTGTGGTCTTCGACAATGTTGCCGATTCGGCGCTGAACGGTCTTAGCGCGCAGGGCGATCAAAAAGCGGATTCCGTATTCAGGTTCAACAGCACGCGGGATGTCTTACTGACCGCGACGCGTGTCCTAACGCCAGCGGCAACGCTTCTGAAATTAGTCGGCTCAGCCAATTCAGGAATTACGATTGACGGTGGTGACCTTTCGAAAGTGGCGAAGCCGTTAGCGTTTAGTGGCGGGGCGACAGCGAAAGCCGTAAAGCTGCGTGTGTGAAAAAAGAAGTATCCGCAGATTACGCAGATTACACCGATTCAGAATTGGACAGTAAGAAGTGCGGTTTGCCTCTGTACCGTTTGGGTTGTGTTTTTGGAATCTGCGTAATCTGCGGATGACGTCCCTGCTGGCGGGATCGGATCAGTCATGGATAAGCAGGTACACGTCGCTCGAGCCAGGCGTGGGAGGATCAACGCTCGTAAACCGAATCGCTGTTCCTGTTCCTATGAGATCCGACGTTAGATTACGTCCATACCATTCCTGCACGCGCTCAGGTCCATTCCTCAGCCCCATCCAGGCCCCATCGATCCAAATGGCTTCGCCCCGGAGTTGTACCCGATAAAATCGGTCGCCCGCCTCAGGTGAGATCGACGGCATTGGCACGGTGCGCGAGAGGTCAAAGTGCTCGTGGGGAAACGTTTCCCAACTGTGTGAATAGTAGTCCGGAACGGTAGTGATGGGGACGAGCGTGAACGTTCCACGCCAGGCCGCTCCGGGTGTCCAGGTCCAGTACTCTTTACCGGCAGTGTAACCCGGGGGTGGATTCAGATTGTTGCGTCCCACGACGACTACTGTCCCGATGATCTTATTGTTGAACTCGCTTCGGTACGCTTTAATCATCATCGGTCCGTCGAGAATCTCCACTGCGTCCGCCGAAGCGCCGCCCACCGCGCAAAGTGCCAAAAGCAGAGCGACAGTTTGAAGCAGTTGCATGCTCGATTTCACCAACATTCTCATGAATTCTCCTTCTGGTTGAAAAATTGCTTAACCTCTAAGGCTCATCGCAATCTTTACTGACAGCGCCTTCGGTTACTACTGGTCCCGAGGCGGGAAACGTGTCGCAGATTTTCTTTCAGGATCGGGCTTTCATTCATCGAGAAGCAGAGCAGTCAGATTGAATCAAAACCAACGTAGAACTTTTTGAGAGAAGCCCGCGGGAAGGGAAGCATGAGTGGTGATTACACAGAAACCGGTACTGATGCAGTTTGACCAGTCGAGGAACGCAGTGTTTCTTTGAGTCTGTGTAATCTGCGTAATCTGCGGATAGTTTTGGGGCGCCCACGGAGGGACGCCCCTACAACTGCTTCGTAGAACTCCTAGTCGTTGTCAGCAATTGTGACGGTCGCCGATGAAGGCGTTCCTATGACGTAGCTGGTGCTTGCGGTGATTGTCAGGATGACCGTCTCTGGTCCTTCCACGGCCGTGTCGTCGATTGGCGTGATCGTCACGGTCGTTGAACTCTGGTTGCCCGGGATTGTGACACTGGAGCCGATGTTCGAGTAATCAGAGTTGTTCGCAGCAGTCCCACCGCGAGAGAAGCTGACCGTGAGCGCAGCAGCTAGATTTCCTCCGGTTCGCGTGAAGGTGAAGACCCCGGGATCCTGGCCGGCTTCTGATGCGTTTGCATCAGTTGCCGTTACGGTCACGATCGGCGGATCGTCGGCGATCGTCACTGTCGCCGAAGATGGAGTGCCAATTGTGTAGGCCGCCCTCGGTTGGATCGTGAGAACCGCGGTCTCACTTCCTTCCACACGGTTGTCAGGCAGCGGGTTAATCGTCAGCGTCGCCGTCGTCTGGTTTGCAGGAATCGTCAAAAAGAAGTTGCTACCGCCTATGGAAGCGTAGTCTGTACCGTTAGTCGCTGTGCCGGAGGGTTGCAGGAGAATGAGCAACGAGCTGGTCACTTCGCCGCCGCTGCGCGTGACGAGGAATACTCCTGGGTCCGGGCCCAACTCAGACGCAGCTGGATCGATCACGGACGTCACTGTGATGATGGCCGGATCATCAGCGATCGTCACGGTTCCGCTACTGGGCGTGCCGATCAAGTAGGTTGAGGACACACTCCCGCTCGGGATAACTGTCAGCACCACAGTCTCGTCTCCCTCCACTACATTGTCCGCTAGCGGGAGGATCGTCTCCGGCGCAGAAGTCTGGTTCGCTGGGATCGTAACACTCAGGCCGATGCCGGCGAAATCCTGGATGCTTGCAGTCCCGCCGCGGGAGAAGATCACCGTGAGATCGGCCGCGAGATTACCTCCGGTTCGCGTGAACGTGAACACGCCAACATCAGGACCCGCCTCCGCGGCGAGTACGTCAGTGGCCGACATGCTCACAACGGGTGGATCGTCGACAATCGTCAGCGTCGCCGTGCTGGGTGTGCCGAGAACGTATCTGAGACTGGGATTGATTGATACTACGACCGTCTCGTCCCCTTCAACCAGGTTGTCCGCAAGCGGCGTGATTGTCACGACGACCGAGGATTCGCCGGCCGGAATCGTTACCGCGAAGTTGGTGCTCCCGATGCTGGTGTAATCAGAACCGCCCGAGGCCGTTCCGCTTTGTAAGCAAATTAAGGTGAGCGCCTCGGCAGTGGCACCGGTTCGGCTGAAGGTAAAAGCACCGGTCGTTGGACCCAGCTCAGTCGCGGGATCGGTGGCCATGACTGTTACCACTGCCAGATCGTCATCTGCGATCGTCAGCGACGCCAAATTTGGGGTACCTTCCGCGTAATCGGCGCTGGAGCTAAGACTCAATAACACATTCTCAGCCCCTTCTATCAGGTTGTCGGCGATGGGCGTGATCACAACCGTACCCGTTGCAGAACCCGCCAGGATAGTCACACTCGTACCAATCGTCTGATAGTCCACTCCGTTGGTCGCGCCACCACCGATCGTGTAGTTGACTGTTAACGGATTGGTGGTGGGCCCAGTTCGAGTGACTGTGAACGATCCCGGGTCCAATCCCGCCTCGTTCGCATCGTCGGTCACCCTGAGCGTCACTGTCGGCCGTTCGTCGTCCGTGATTGTCACGGTCGCAGCGCCCAGTGCACTAATCGTGTACGCCCCGTTAGACTTAGTGACAGAACCACTGTCTCAGGACCTTCAGAGAGAGCATCATCGATCGGGGTTACCGTGACCAAAGCCGTGCTTGATCCGGCTGGGATGATCACGCTACTCGGAAGCGTTGCGTAGTCTGTACCGTTAATCGCACTGCCTCCGGTTGCGTAGAAGACTGTCAGGGCGTTCGTCGTCGGACCGTTTCGGCTTACTTCGAAGGATCCATGATTAGGTCCGTCCTCCGACGCTGCAGAGTCATTTGCCAGCACTGACACGACGGAGTCGTTATCGGCGATCGTCACGCCGGCAAAGTGCGGGCTTCCAACCAAATAGTTGCTACCGGCTACTAGTGTGAGGACTACAGACTCGGGAAGTTCGAAAGCTGCATCATCCAAGGGTGCGACTGTGATACTAGCCGAAGCCGCTCCAGCGGGTATCACCACGCTTGTCGGAAGCGTCGTGTAGTCGTTACCGTTGGTCGCCGAGCCCGTGATCGTATAACTAACAGTCAACGAGCTTGTTGTTGGGCCTGTCCGCGAAACAGTGAAGGTCCCGGAATCGCCTCCAACTTCAGCTGCGTCTGGATCAGTGGCGTCGATCGATACCGCTGGAGGATCATTGTCGGCGATCGTGACGGTCGCTGTGCCCTCCGTGCCTACGTCGTAGTCGTCGCCTTCAAGGAGCGTCAGTACAATGCTCTCGCTGTCCTCCAAAACGTTGTCATCAACCGGCGTGATCGTAATAACAGCGGTGGGAGATCCTGCAGGAATCGTGACGCTGGTTGGTATCAATGTGTAATCCGTGCCGTTAGTGGCAGTACCACCGACCGCATAAGCGACGGTTAACGCAAAGCTGGCGTCACCGGATCGGGAGACTGTAAAGCTACCCGGTTCCAGGCCCGCCTCGGCTGCGTCGGCATCTGTCGCAGTCAGCGTTGCCACGGGCGCCACAGCTGTGATCATCACGGTGTCCGCGGCGCTGGCCAGCACACCATCACTCACTATGAGCTGAACGATGTAAACGCCTGGAAGGTCGGCGACGAAGGTTGGATTGACGATCGTTGCGTCGGACAGCGTGGCGACGCTGGCGATGGGCCACGTAATCAGTGCCCAGGAGAATTGTAGAGGCGTTCCGTCCGGGTCAGTCGACGCACTCCCATCGAGCTGAACGGTCGCTCCCGCCGTTACTGTCTGATCAGGCCCGGCGTTCGCAATCGGGATCGAGTTCTCCGTCGTTATCATCACTGTATCGGGAGCGCTGTCGACAAAGCCGTCGTTCACTATCAGTTGGATCACGTAAGTGCCTGGTTGATCTGCCAGAAAGGTCGGGATCACCGTCGTTGGGCCCGTCAATGTTGCCGTACTACCCGCAGGTCGCGAAACGAACGACCATTGGAAAGTCAGTGGATCTCCGTCAACATCGTTCGAGCCGCTGCCATCGAGTTGGACCGTGCTGCCGACAGAGGTCGACTGGTCGGGTCCAGCGTTGGCAACCGGCGTTGAGTTCTGTGTGCTGATTATTACGGTATCGGGCGCGCTGTTGATTAGCCCGTCATTCACAATTAGTTCGACGATGTAGTTTCCTGGCTGATCGACGACGAACGAGGGATTCACTGCGGTTGGATCTGACAGCATAGCCGTGCTACCCACTGGTCGCGACTGGAAGGACCACTGGAAAGTCAGCGGGTTTCCATCGATATCAGTCGATCCGCTGCCGTCCAGCGTGACGGTGTTGGTGATGATAGCCGTTTGGTCTGCGCCCGCGTTGGCAACTGGCGCTGAATTCCCGGTGGAGATTTGTACGGTGTCCACGGCGCTATCGAAATTTCCGTCATTGACGACGAGCTGAACGATGTAGATGCCGGGTTGGTCCAGGACAAAGGTTGGATCAACTGCAGTCGAGTTGAACAAGACTGCGGTGCTGCCTATCGGTAACGACTGGAAGGACCACTGAAAAGTCAGTGGATCACCATCTGGGTCACTCGAGTTGCCTCCGTTCAATTGAACGTTGGCTCCTACGAGAGCAGTTTGGTCCGGTCCCGCGTCGGCTGAGGGTACCTGATTCAAGTTGATAACGTTGTTGACGCCGATTGTCACGACCGCAGTGTCGGCGAGGAGGCCGTCGCTGACTGTGTAGGTAAATGAATCCTGACCGAAGAAGTCCAGATTTGGCGTGTACGTGACATTTACACCATTGTTAATGACCTGGCCGTTCGCCGGCTGAGTCAGAGCACCGACAGTGAGCTTGTCGCCGTCCCCGTCAAAGTCGTTTCGGAGCACGTCGATGGTAATCGTAAGGTTCTTGTTAGTGACAGCTGAGTCGTTCACAGCATCCGGCGTTTTGTTGAAGGCCGCCATTGTAATGTTCTTGACCATCGCTCTGGAGTGCGATGAGTCTGCCACCAACACCGAGGCTACAAAAACCATTAATGAGATCGCGAAGAAGCTAACAAACGATCGAGTCCGATTCATACATGATGGTCCTAATTAAGTTCTCGGAGTTGGCAAGCTTTCACTTACTACTGATAGATGAAGTGAAAACATGTCGTTAGATTTTTCTCGAGGCGCCATCGGCCATGAGGTTAGGACCACCAAGGGGTAGAGGCTCTGTGAAAACTCAAAAGTCCCACCCAGGGATTAAGCTGTGAGAGATGAAAACTATAGGCTCACCTCGTCGCCTCAATCGAGCGAGCGGAACCAGGTCACCGCGCGTGGCATCGCCTGGATCCAGCTGTTGACGTGGTCGAAGCCCCGAAGTTGCCGGACCGTCACGTTGGCGCCTCTGCTTCGCAGGCGGTCTACGGACACGAGCGCCTCTTCGTAGGGGACCTCCTCGTCGTCGGGGCTGTGGTAGACGCGCAAGGGAGCTTGCGGCCTCCACCGATCAACTGCGTTCTGGCGCAGGCGGACGCGTAACGGATTCTGCGGGTCCGCATTGACGCTGGCGTAGTAGGACGATCTGAGGAGTGCACGCGAGTTCGGGGGCAGCTCGGCGAGAACGTCGTCGAAGAAGTGCTCCATGTCGAAGAGGCCGCTTACGGTTTGGGCATAAGGCTGCCGGAAGACGTCCGAAGTCTGCCCGTAAACGTTGTAGACGTCATCGTAGGCGAGCAGGATGTACGAGACGTAGAGGGGCACCGTTACGGTCGTCTCGTTGGTCAGCGACGCCAGGAAAAACTGCTCGATGTCAAACACTCCGCCGACCGTAGCGGTGCCGGTCACGTCGACGTCTTCATTCTGCAACTCTCGGTGAAGGGCGAGCGCCGAATGGCCCCCTTGCGAGAAGCCGAACGTGAAGAGCTCGTCGTTCTGCTCCACGTGCAGACTCGCGAGCACTCTGCGCGAGGCGGCAAGCAGGTCAACGGCGGACGACGCCTCAGTTGCGGCGTGGAAATACCGATGCCGAGGGACCGTGGAGTCCCCGAGCCCGAGGTAGTCAGGAGCGATGTAGATGAAACCGGCTCCGGCGAAGACCGAGTTCGACGGCGGGCCATCGAAGCTCTCTCCGCTCTCGTTGAACTCACCGAAGATGTTCGGATTCGACACTGCGTCGTAGAACGAGACGGAGGTGCCGTGCAGATAGGCGACGGTCGACAGCGGCCCAGACTTGCGCGGCACGGAGACCATGCCCGTAGCGATCGTCGGGCGCGCAGTCGACTGACCTTGCAGTACCGCGTCAACCGTGCAGTACGTTACCTTGTAGCTGTCGAAGCCGTAGTTGAACGTGACGGGGATGTTCGGGGGGAACAGATAGAAGTCCTGGTAGAAGGCGATCCACTCATCGAAATAGGCTCGCACGTAATCCGCCGTCGGGTACGAAGCGACCCTTTCGTAGCGGATCAGTCGCCCCCGACTGCCGTGCTCGCAAGAGAGGTGACCATTCGCGCTCGCGGTGTCAGCGTCTTGGCCGAGGGCGGAACGTAGGAGTCCCAGGTGTTCGGCGGGACCATTGGACTCGCGCAGCGTCGGCGCCACAGTCGCGTTGCTCAGACCTAGCGTTGACAGTACCAGCGAACCTGGGTCGGAATAACTGTAGCCGATCGCAGCCCTGAAACCAGCGGCTGGTGGATCTGCTTGGGCTTGAGGAGCTGTGGCCAAAATCAGAGCAACTAGTGCAATCGTGCTGAACATTATTTTTTTCATGTCGTTCTCCCTTAGCCTTCTTGGTTAGCTGATAAACAACCACTCAC
>JAMQPH010000229.1 GCA_023717605.1 Pyrinomonadaceae bacterium | reverse complement strand
GCAGCTTTTTCGAGTTGAAACCGACGCTCTGAGGCAAACGGAAAGCCCGTTCCAGCCGTTCCAAACGCCTGCCCTGAGTTCTATCGAAGGGTTCCACCGCTTTGCTCCGTTCAAATCGTTTAAGAAATTGAGACTCGGCCGAGACTTTGAGGACGCAACGCCATTGAACCGCTCACTCTAAGAAATACGCAATGCCGCGCGCCAACCACCACTCGTTAGAAGAACTACTTCAGTGTAGGGGATTGGGGTTGTGCTTTGATTGCTCCACAATCTTCTATCAACGTCTCCTTCACTAAACAAAACGGGAAATCTTTTGTTGCAGGCGCTTGCGCCGGAGATAAAGAACGCTCTTGGTTGTTAGGAAAGCGGGACGGCAGTCGAGATACCATCTTTGCAAAACTAGGCCGACATCTCTCCGAATCCACGTCTGGATCCCTTGATAGGAAAAGCGTAGGGCTTTCGCCCCGACCCTCCGTGTGAACGGTAATTTGCGAGAGTTGCGGTAAAGCCAGTCCGGCGAAAGGTGCAGCACCTTGGAGACTTCTTCGATATCCAGCAGGCGATCGTCGAAGCTAAACCCGCCTCGACTCAAAGCCTCTCTGAATTTCCTCGCGCACGGCTAACCGAATCGCGCTGAGAGGCCTCCCCGAGCAGCTCGCTCGTTTTATCCATCTCCTTATTAAACTCATTTGACTTTGATCGTTGCATATTGACTCCTTTCTTTCTTCAAGGATATACAGCCAGAATTTGCTGGTTCTTTGATGAATGCGAAAACTCTCAGCGCATTACCAAAAGCAGAGATCCGGTTCATTGAGCCGATGTATGCGAGGCTGGTCAACGAGTTGCCGGAAGGCAAGGAATGGCTCTACGAAGTCAAATTCGACGGATACCGCTGTCTTGCCGGGCGAGATGGGAAGGGCGTCATTCTCTGGTCGAGGCGAGGAAACCTCTTTACCACTCAGTTCCCGCACATCGCTCAAGCGTGTGAACGTCTCCCACCGAACACTCTATTAGACGGCGAGATCGTCGCCCTGGATGCAAACGGGCGGGTCTCATTCAATCTTCTCCACTGTTACGCCGCAATCCGACGACGGCGATAGTCCAAAGGGGTTGAACCGGTCCAGCGTTTGAATGCGCGATTGAAAGCACTGACTTCGGAATAGCCAAGCAGAAAGGCAATTTCCGTAAGTGTGTTTTTGCGGTCCTTTAGGTAGTGGGTTGCAAAACGCCTGCGTGTATCGTCGGTCAGTTTCTTAAAATCAACACCATATTCCTTCAGCTGCCTTTGTAGCGTGCGCGAGCTCATCGCTACTTTCCTTGACACCGTTGCAAGCTTCGGGTCTCCATCTCTCATCGACTCCGCGATGGACTTTCGAACCGAGGCAAGGAGACTGTCTTCTTGCGGCATTTCGTTTAATACACTTTCGAGATAACGCTTCAAGATCCGATAAAGCCGTGGATCAGCGGCCGGTACCTCTCGCTCAACAAATTCGCGTTCGACAACAAACGCATTGGTTTCACAACCGAACGAAACGGGGGTGCCAAAAACGCGGTGATGTTCTGCAATCTGACCTGGAGCCTGATGTGCAAACTGCACTTCTTGCGGTGTCCACTGGCTGCCTACCATAATGCGCAGAGTGTTCAGCGCTACTGTCATACTGCATTCATTGTGTTGTCGCGGGGCTTCGATACCCAAGTCGGTTAACAGAAATCTTATATAACCCCGATCCCCTTTGACAGCAAAAAACCACTTGGCTGCTTGATTGAAGACATGAAGGTAACGCTCTACGTTGACTATCCCGGCTTCAATCGTGGGGGAGTTCAAGAAGACATAGATCGCCGGGCCGAGGTTCTTAGGGTTGGAACGTTCGCCAAAATGCAGTCCGAAACAGTCATCAGCTGTTGCCCGGGCGGCTTCTTCCAAAAGGCGGGCGAAACTGGCACTCGCGATGAATCCTTCAGGATTGGAAAAGGCCGAGCGGTCTAATCCGATCGTACGCAAAATGTGATCCGGGTTTCCACCAGCCGCCGTGATGGCCTCGAACAAGCCGGTCGTAGCGGCAATAGAGATCATCGGTCTCATACGTGTGGCCTCGATCCCTCCTTAGCTCCAAGTCGCTGTCGGTGTCAATCGGAAACCGGATGATTAACGCCCGTGCCGAATCCCTGACGGAGAAGCCTGCATTCAAGCGTCTCGTCGGCAGTCGCCGCTGTATCATCCCTGCTGACGGTTTCTACGAGTGGCGCAAAGAAGGAAAGCGCAAAGTCCCCATGTGGGTTTATCTTAATCCTCGCCAACACGAATCCGCTAAGTTGTAAATCTCTTTAAGAATCCGTGGAGACGACTTTCGGACTCGCAAGAATCGACGGTTGCCCCGAATGCGATTCAGAGAAGATAGTTTTTCCAAAGAGCCGGAGCAGGAAGAGGAAGAACGAATGCCAAGGAATCAAGTGGCGCTGTTCGGACTGCGGCTGCTCAGGGTTCCAGACCGGTTGCGTGGTGGTCGTGACGAGAGACGGGACTCAATCCGTAATGCGTTAGGGTCAGGTCTTGTTTCTTGGTGTCCGATGAAATGCTGCGGTCGTGGTCTGATTTGCGTCATAGCTTCTCAACGTAATATGGTTGCCAGCTATGCCATATCCGATGAAGAAAGGGAGAAGAAAAAAAGGTTCTGGACAACCGGCGGCTTTCGTCTCCGAGCCAAACGATGGCGAGGCTGGCATTGTCGATCTATTGTGAAAAACTTCCGCTCCACCAACTTTCCCGATCCCGACGTTCTTGCGCAGAACATCTTCGAAGACCTGGAAATCGCCTCGAATAACTCAGCACAATCCTCCTGGATCTAAGTGACTCCGAGGGTTTTCGTGTCAGACTTGCCTAAAGTGATTAACTCGGCTATCTGATTGTTGCGTCTTCGACCGGTAAGTATCTGGAGAGAACTTCGCGCAGCCTTAGTAAATCAAGCGGTTTATGCAAAACCTCTGAGGCACCTGCTTCAAGCGCACGGTTTATTTGGGTACCAGCGATGAAAGCAGTACTTATAAGCACCGGTATCTCTCTGGTGGTCGGATTTGCCTTTAAGCATGTCGTTGCTTCCTCCCCACTCATTCCTGGCAAGCTGAGATCCATCATAATTAAATCGGGATGCACAGCAGTCACCCGCTCTACGGCTTCACGGGCTGTAGCGGCTTCAAAGACTTCGTAGCCGAAGCGGCTGATACACAGAGAGAGCAATACTCGGCAATCGTCGTTGTCGTCCACTACGAGTATTTTCTTTTTCCTATTAGCCACAACATGCATGGTC
>JAMQPH010000197.1 GCA_023717605.1 Pyrinomonadaceae bacterium | reverse complement strand
ATGGCATTGTTCGGGGCACTCGGATCAAGACCGATTGGACGGCATCCCCGCCGGTCGAGCTATAGCGCCGCCCGATCGGACCAGGCTGGTCTTCTTTCGCAGTCAGCGGCGACCTCTTCTACACCCAGGAACAGCGCGGTGACGACGAGATCGTCGCTTGCTACAACCTGACCACCGGCAAGCCACTGTGGAGACACCGCGACGCTGCCCGGTTCTGGGAATCGAATGGCGGTGCCGGTCCACGCGGGACGCCTACCCTCAGCAACGGTCGCATCTACACATTCGGCGGAACCGGCATCGTCAATGCGCTCGACGCCGGTACCGGGGCTGTTGTCTGGTCCCGGAACGCGGCGCCGGACACCAAGACGAAGATTCCGGAATGGGGTTTCGCGAGCTCACCGCTGGTGGTTGGCGACATCGTCGTCGTCGCCACCGCCGGTACGCTTGCCGCCTACGATCTGGCCACTGGCGAGCCACGCTGGGTCGGTCCAAACGGCGGCGGTGGTTACAGCTCGCCACATCCATTGACGATCGACGGAGTGCAGCAGATCCTGCTCTTGAGCGGCCCTGGAGCGATCAGCGTCGCGCCGGGCGATGGCAAGCTCCTCTGGCAACACCCGTTGCCAGAGGGTACCCGCATCGTGCAGCCGGCCCTGACTGCGGAGGGCGACATCCTGACTCACGACGGCGAGGGAAACGAAATGCGTCGCATCGCGATCACGCACGGACCCGGCGGATGGACCGCCGAAGAACGCTGGACGTCGGTTGGGCTTAAGCCTTACTTTAGCGACTTCGTCGTACACAAGGGCCATGCGTTTGGCTTCGATGGCAGCAACATCGCGTGTATCGACCTCAAGGACGGCGGCGGGAAGTGGAAGGGCGGACGCTACGGCCACGGCCAGCTCGTCCTATTGGCCGACCAGGACTTGTTGCTGGTGCTGTCGGAGGATGGTGGGCTGGCGCTAGTTAGAGCGACACCCGACCAGTTCGCGGAGCTCGCGCGGTTTCGGGCGATCGACGGCAAGACCTGGAACCATCCGGTACTCGCCGGCGACGTCCTGCTGGCTCGCAACGGCCAGGAGATGGTCGCGTTCCGGCTGTCCCTCGCGTCTCAAAATGAATAAGCATCTCGTATTTGTTTATGGCACGTTGAGACGCGGCGGTGCGCGCTCAATGTCTATAAGATTTCCCGATTCAAGATTTATTGCTGATGCTAAAGTAAGCGGCAGCCTTTATGATCTAGGTGCATATCCTGGCTTGCTACTTAATGAATCGAACTCATCGGTTATTGGCGAAGTGTATGAAGTTGATGATGAGATTCTGAATGAGTTGGATGACTTCGAAGCATCAAGCAATTATTTGCGGAAGCAGGTTGAAATCTCTCTTGGTAACCAAAGAAGGATGTGTTGGGTATATGAACCTAACCCTGAATTTTATTCCCCTCGTACATTAATTACATCAGGTGATTGGACTGAATATGCTAAGTCGAAAACAGACTGGCCTGGAGACACATGGCTTGACGAAACTCAGAGTTAATGAGGCGGCATATCTCCCCACCCCAACCTAACTTATTCAACCCGACGCCTTGATAGCATTCTTTTCATGCTGCTTCATCCGACTTAGATTATGTGCCGCTTGCTCGGCGCTGGTTTAAGTTGGCTGTCTTTTGACGCACATGATCTCAAGCGACACAGCTAAAATGAAGAACTGATCACGCGCCACGGTCTGAAGCGCAGAGTTATGTCGCTTCGGCATATGGTGTAAATCGTGAGGAAACTAAAAGGAGAAACAAATTGAAATTGATTCTGCTCGCGGCAGTCGTGATCTTTGTCGTACCCGGTTTGCTATTAGCACAGAGTGCGAAACAAAATGATGCGCTGGAACAAGAAATTAGAAAGCTCGACTTCGCCGAAGCCGATGGACTTCTGCGTAAAGACGTGGCGGTGTTGGAGAAGCTTTGGGCAGAAGATTTTACTGTTAATAATCCGCGTAATGGAATATCCAACGGGAGAGAAGCAGTCGTGGCACTTATTCGCAATGGCACAATTGATTACTCTTCTTTCGTCCGAGAGGTTGAGACTATGTTATTCCACGGAGACACCGTTATTGTTATGGGGCTGGAAACAATCAAACCGGTCGGCAATGCTCCCTTTGCGGGACAAACCGTCCGCCGACGCTTCACGCATTTTTGGATGAAGAGAAAGGGTAAATGGCTTCTGACTGCGCGTCACGCTAATGTCATCTGCCAAGTTTGAGAAGTTTCGTGAGTCGGGGTCCAGATAAGTGTTTCGTAACAGGGAGCAAATAGATGAAGCTACTGATTCTTGGCGGAACAAGATTTGTAGGTCGTCATTTGGTCACGGCAGCCCTCGCACGCGAGCATGAGATCACGCTTTTTATCGTGGTAAGCATCGCGGGGAACATCCGGCTAAGAATGCAGTTGTCGCCCAGCCAACCGAAGGGCGGCGTGGGCATCTCTTGCTGATTAATTAGATTTGTTCCAGAGAAAGGAGATCATCATGGCTGAAATACCAGGTTTGAAATCAACGAACGTCGTTCTAGTCCACGGTGGCTTCGTGGATGGCTCGGGTTGGGAAGGCGTCTATAAGATTTTAAAGAAGGACGGCTACACGGTCAGCGTTGTTCAGAATCCGACGATATCGCTGGCCGATGATGTCGCTGCAACCAGGCGAATTGTCGCGGCTCAGAATGGCCCAGTGATTCTCGTTGGCCACTCCTACGGCGGTGTGGTGATCACCGAGGCCGGCAACGATCCAAAGGTAGCGCGGCTTGTCTATGTCGCGGCCTTTGCCCCGGACAGCGGTGAATCGGTGTCCACGCTTATCAAGGATCCACCGTCGGGCGCGCCGGTGCCGCCGATACTGCCGCCGCAGGATGGCTATCTATTCCTCGACAAGGCAAAGTTCCACGCCTCATTTGCGGCTGACGTGGACAATGAAAGAGCGGCGTTCATGGCAGACTCCCAGGTCCCATGGGGCGTGGAAGCGCTCAGCGGCACGATCAGCGAGCCGGCTTGGAAGACCAAACCGAGCTGGTACCTGATTGCCACCGACGACAAGATGATCCCACCAGCGGCCCAACGTATGTCAAAGCGCGCGGGTTCAACTGTCGTTGAGGTCGCGGGCAGTCACGCGATCTACGTGTCGCAGCCGAATGCGGTGGCCGCGCTCATCGAAAAGGCCGCCAGTGAAGTGAAAGCGGCGGCGAACTAAGCCTGGCGAAAGTGGGCAAAGGCGACTTGTTCTGATAAATAAGCATGTCTCTTATCCGTTAACCTAAATGCTGGATTTGTTGTCGGCTTGCCACTGAAGCGCAGTAGCATGCGGCAGCAGAATTTAGGCCAATGTTTACACGCAACGGAGTAGTGATGAGTGTGTCCACCAGGTTCTTCAGATTTGCAAGCGTCTGCGCTCTGGTAACTGCACTTACAACGTTGGCGATTCATCTCCTGCCTGAGCTTTGGGCTGACGCCGACACCTTCGAAGAACGACTACAACTTCGGCACAATTCCATCTATCTGTTTAATTTGTGGGTCGTAATCGTTCATTGCCTGCTCGTTGTCGTGTCCATGTTCGCCCTGGGAGTTCAGAGAGTGGCCGCTGCTCCAGTTCTTGTCAGATTTGGGTTCCTTGGCTTTCTGTTCTTCGCTTTTACCGAAATACTCAGAACATCCCTGGTAATCTTTGCGCTCAACAGAACGTGGCGCGCTGGATATGAAGCTGCCACGGATGAAGCCACTCGCGTGGCTCTGGGAGCGACCATTCGAGCGTTTTCGGGAATCAACGAGTCTGTGTTCTTCGTTTTCCTGACTGCCTTCATCATTGGGCTGCTCTGTTATGGTTTCGCCTTTCTCAGCGCTAAAGGCCTTGAACAGAAGGTGGGTTTACTCCTTCTTTTGTGGGCTGCACTGAGTGTTCCGGGTTATGTGGATACCGTTAGAGGGACTGATGCGGTCTCTATCCACTTCGAATGGGTGGGACCGTACTTTCAGCCAATTGCGCGCGCGCTCATCGGAGTTTGGTTGTGGAAAGCGAGTGACCGTCCGGATTCAACCAGCGCCGCATAAAAGAGCGCTTGCAGCCGCGGTACATGCTTCCCAGGATGATACCGTTCGGAACTGAATGCTGATCCCGCGCGCAGCCGTTATACGACCAGTTCACTCCTAGCCTTCGGAGATTGCCATGAATCGCAAGGTCGACCTCTTCGACAGTACCTACAGCCACTTCGAAGCAGAGGTGCTCGCACGCATTCGCCAGAAGACATTCGGAGAGGACTTCGGCCAGAACAGTTGGACAACAGCGGATGAGTATCGGCACTGGGCAGAGTGGCTCGACCTTCATGAGAGCTCGCACGTCCTGGAGGTGGCCAGTGGTTCAGGTGGCCCGGCGATCTTTCTCGCGGAGCTTTGCGGCGGACGCGTCACGGGCATCGACATCAACGCACATGGTGTAGCAGCGGCGGTCTTGCGAGCGCAGGCACACGGTCTCGCCGACCGCGTCACCTTCCAGAAGGCTAACGCGGACGTGATACTCCCCTTCCCCGATCTTGCCATCGACGCGATCATCTGCATCGACTCTGCGAACCACTTTCCTAATCGTCTCGGTGTGTTGAAGGAGTGGCACCGTATTCTCAAACCCGGGGGCAAGGCGCTTTTTACTGACCCTGTTGTCATCACCGGGCTGGTGTCGAACGAAGAACTCGCAGCGCGAAGTTCGATCGGCTACTTTCTGTTCGCGCCGCCAGGCGTGAATGAGCACTTAATCGAAGAGGCCGGTTTCGAGCTTGCTCGGCAGGAGGACGTAACTGAGAATGCGGCAGCGGTCTCAAAGCGGTGGTTCGACGCGCGGGCTGAGGACTACAATGCGATGGTGCAGATTGAGGGCGAAGAGCGTTACGTGGGGCTCCAGCAGTTCTTCTCCGTCGTGCATCGTCTGACGAGTGAGCGACGTCTTTCCCGGTTCGTGTACATGGCGCAGAAGCGAGCAGCGTCGCGAGAGGAGGGACAAGATGAACAGTCATAAAATCACCGGCGGCGGAGGCACACAGCTCCACCTCGTTGAGTCGGGCAACTCAACGGGTCGCCCGATTCTATTCATCCATGGTTTTTCTCAGTGTTGGCTCTCATGGAGCCGGCAGATGACTTCGGACTTGGCAGACGACTTCCGACTTGTCGCAATGGATATGCGGGGTCATGGTCTTTCAGATAAGCCTCGCGAGGGTTATGGTGACTCGAGATTGTGGGCTGATGACGTCAACGCGGCCATACAAGCTCTGAGTCTTGATCATCCGATTCTCAGTGGTTGGTCATATGGGCCGCTCGTAATCCTGGACTATATCCGGCATTACGGTGAGGATGGCATCAGCGGCGTCAACTTTGTCGGTGGCATCACGAAGCTTGGTAGTGACGAGGCGCTGTCCGCTCTCACGCCTGAGTTTCTCAACCTCGTACCAGGTTTCTTTGCCACGGATGTCGAAGAGAGCGTAAAGAGCCTTGAGTCGCTGTTACGCATGTGCTTCGCCCAAGAGCCTTCAGCCGAGGACCTGTATCTGATGCTGGGATACAACGTGTCCGTTCCACCCTATGTCCGTCAGGCGCTGTTCGCTCGCGCGTTTGACAACGACGATCTGCTACCGAAGATCCGCAAGCCTGTACTGGTTACGCATGGGGCTAATGATGCGGTTGTCAAGCCAGCCGGTGTCGAGCAGCGCATGGCCGGCCTGGCTCATGCTCAAATTCAGATGATTGCGAACGCGGGACACGCACCTTTCTGGGATGATGCGGCAACCTTCAACCAGCGCCTGCGGGCGTTCTCCGAAAGTCTGTAGAGCCATGACAACCGGTTAACCTGGTATTACATGGCCTCGTAGCAAACAATCGTAGGTGATTTATGGATACTACACTTATTGCTGCAATCATTGGCGCCCTGGCAACGATCAGTGCATCTCTAGGTGCGACTCTGATTGGTCTGAGATACAACGCATCTCGGGATCGCGAAAAACTTGAAACACTACTTCATGCAGCCACCGTCTTAGGTAAACGAGCATCGGCAGCAGCAGAACCAGAGGAGCGTACGTTTCTTGAAGACAACCTGGAGCTGCTAAGCGAGGTTGGAGGACCAACCAAGACCACTTTAAAGCGGGCGGAGATTACAGTATGCCCTGGAGAGGAGTATTTGGCGTTGGTTGTTCAAAAGGACAACCCTCGAGCTGCTTTTAATGTTCTGACCAAGCTAACCAACGAAGGCCAGGAGGTTGGCATTGTCGATGGTTTGGAGGCCATCTTCACAGGTCCAGAGGGCGCGAGTTTTAGATTTGTGTGGAATCTCTTCTATGGACGTGAACGAGGTGGGTTATTACACACGATGTCTTCTTACATACATCCCATAGCTATCCCAGCTGGAGGCAGCAACCTACTAGGCATACAGTTCATTGGCCCTGATTTGGGTATTGCTAATCTATATTCATGGCCGGAAGGTAGGTATGAGGTTGAGATGACTGGATGGATGAATCGCAGCGCCGACCGGGCCACAAACTTGAGTTCGAAGTTCTACGTTGATATCTCAAAAAGTGACATCGCACAATTGAAGGAGTGGATAGGATGGGACGATGCAGCGTGGGCACAATTCCCCAGTCCCGAGGACCCTGATCCCCACAAAGCCGCTGGACTTCCTCTCCGAATTGTTCGAGGTTGAACCAATTGAGATGATCTAATTGTCTTCTCGGATGGGGCGAGTGTGCACAACCGTTATTCTCTCAGGAGAAGTTGTCTGGGTTTGAATCTCTCACCCGTTTGATCGAGGAACTAATGATAGTTGGCAACAGGCT
>JAMQPH010000195.1 GCA_023717605.1 Pyrinomonadaceae bacterium | reverse complement strand
CAAAAGCGTCACGAAAAGGAAAGAACGGGATGGTCCGCAGCGGGGCCAAAGCCTGAAGTGTTTTTTCTTGACAGGCCGCCTCTATTGGCTGTCCCCGCCTCAAAGCTTGAAAGCCACTCAGCGCAAGAGCGGGGACCGGGTCCGCCTTCCGACTGTGAGGTAGTTGATGTTGAGCTGGCCAATTCAAGATCTATGAATCGGGGTTGAAGCGGTAGCCAATCCAGGGTTCGGTGAGGATATAACGTGGAGTCGAAGGGTTAGGCTCGATCTTTTTTCGCAGTTGTCCGACGAACACGCGCAAGTACTCTCCCTGCTCGGTATAGTTGCCGCCCCAGACGGCGCTCAGCAGGGTGCGGTGGGTTAGGACTTTTCCAGCGTGCCGTACGAAGTGAAGCAGTAGCTCATACTCCTTGGGTGTTAGATGAACTTCCATCTCACGCACGAAAACCCTGCGCGCATCGGAGTCAATCCGAAAATCGCCGACTTCTAAAACCGCTGAAGAGGCTTCGGTTATTGGAGGTGTCGTCGCCCGCCGTAGTTGTGCACGCACCCGCGCCAGCAACTCATCCATCCCGAACGGCTTTGTGACGTAGTCATCAGCGCCGGCGTCAAGTGCTTCGACTTTTATCTTTTCTTCGCCGCGAACTGAAAGGACGATAATAGGAAGCTGTGAGATCTCTCGCAGACGTCTGCAAAGATCCAGGCCATCCATGTTAGGCATCGCCAGATCGGTGACCACGAGGTCTGGATGCCAATCGCTGAACGTCTCCAATGCTGAGACTCCATCCGCCGCAACACGCACATCATAACCATGAGTCTTGAGTCCCGTGCGCAAGACGCGCGCGATCTGCGCCTCATCATCCACTATAAGTATGCGCGGTGGTTGGCTGGACACTATTAGTTTATCTCCCGAGATATGGCCGGGCCGACAACCACATCCGGTGTTCGTTCGATTGGAGGTTCCGCGTCGCCAATCGGAAGAGTGAATACAACCCGCGTGCCGACGCCCTGTCTTTTATCTTCGATCCAAATACGCCCGCCGTGTGCTTCGACAATACCTTTGGCGACCGCGAGTCCCATGCCGGTGCCCTTAGGCTGGATGCTGTCGCTAGCATCACCGTCGCGGGTCGCGCGAAAGAACTTATCAAATACGCGTGCCCGCATCTCGCGAGGTATGGTCTGTCCCTGATCCTCGACAGCTATCTGGATCATCTCGTCGTCCGCCGTCTGCGCGCTAACGAGAATTTTGGTTCCGGCCGCAGAATACTTCACCGCATTATCAATCAGGGTGAACACCACCTCGGCCACCGCACGCGGATCTACCTGGACTGCGGGTAATTCGTTCGCGATCTCAACTATTACCTGGTGATTCCGCGTCAGCGGCTCGGCACGTTCCAGCACCGTGGCGACGATCTCGTCGACAACTCCCCACCTGCGACGCAGTTGCAATTCGCCTGCTTCGATGCGCGCCAGTTCTATTAACCCTTCAACGAAGCGGTCCAGCCTGTCGCACTCTTCGTCGATCACCTCCAGCATCTCTTTTCTCGCATCAATGTCTAGAGTCACGGGTCGCCCGTTGACCGTCGTTGTTTGCAGTTCTTCCAGCAGCGTGCTGACCGAAGCCTTGATTGAAGTGAGGGGTGTGCGAATGTCATGGGTGACGGCGTCAAGCAGCGCTGATTTTAGTTTCTCGCTCTGCTTGAGGGCTTCCGCGTGGCTGGCCCGCTCGAATGCATTCTGTAACTCTTCATAGAGTCGCTCGATCTCACGGCGCCCGGCATCGGCCTCTTGGGCACGCCGTTCGGCGCGACCTGAAAGCTGCCCCACGGTGATGGCTGTAACGAGGAAGGCAATCAGAGCGATCCAGTTATCCGGGGCGGCAATCGTCAGCGTGCCGAACGGTGGAAGGAAAAAGTAGTTGAAGCACAAAACACCGAGCAGTGAGGCCGCCACCGCTGGCCTGGCCCCATACCAGGTGGCGACCAGGAGCACGACGAGCAACAGCGCGAATGCAACCGTAGTGGCATTGACATGTGAGCTGAACAACTTCAGAACTGCCGTCGTGGCGACGATGCCGCAGGCTGCAATCAAATAGCCTGTCCAACTCTTTGCAAGGGCCATAGGCCTCATGCGCTTGATTGTATGACAAAAGAGCGAGAGGTGCAGTTTGAGTTGTAGGGGCGTCCCTCCGTGGGCGCCTCATGCTATCCGCAGATTGCCCAGATTACACAGATTATGAGAAACGGGACTGACTACAAATTGTTTTTTTTACTTCGTCTTACTGCCTAAATGTTTCTGCGTAATCGATGTAATCTGCGGATAGCATTGGGTGGCCAATCAGATCTCAACCTGCGAACCCAGCTCGACCACGCGATCAGGCGGTAGACAAAAATAGGCGGTCGCGCTGGTGGCATTCCGTGAGATGAGGGCGAAGATTTTTTCACGCCAAAGCGCCATACCGGGGCGTTTGCTGGCCATGATCGTCTCGCGGCCAAGGAAATAGGTGGTATCTTGCGGGTCGAATTTGAACCCCGGCGCCCTCACGTTCTGCAGCACCCTCGGAATCTCCGGATCTTCCATGTATCCATAGAAGACTCTCAAGCGGTAGAACCCGTTACCGATAGGCTCTAATTCGACTCTCTCGTGTTCCTCGACATAAGGAATCAGCCTGGTCTTGACCGTGAGAAACAGCACTCGCTGGTGCAGCACTTTGTTGTGCTCGAGGTTATGGATAAGGGCCGGAGGAGTCCGTGTCGCGTTCCCATTCATGAAGATGGCAGTGCCGGGCACTCTTAGCGGCGGACGACGTTCAATCTCCTGGAGGAAGTCTTCTAACGGTTGAGCATCCGCCTGGATTCGTTCGGAGAGGATGCGCCGCCCCTTCTTCCACGTCATCATAACGGTGAAAACTATTGCGGCGAGGAGTAGCGGAAACCACCCGCCATGCGCAACCTTGATGATATTCGCTCCGAAGAATGAAAGATCGATGATGAGAAAGAATGCGCACAGTGAACCTGCCGTCAGCCGGCCCCAACCCCAGCGGTTGCGCGCGACGACGTAAAACAGGATCGTCGTAATCACCATCGTCGATGTCACGGCCACGCCGTACGCCGCAGCCAGGTTGCTGGAACTGCGGAAGCCGACCACGATGGCAATGCAT
>JAMQPH010000174.1 GCA_023717605.1 Pyrinomonadaceae bacterium | reverse complement strand
GGCGAGTTGAAGTCTGCCCGCCTGATTGAGGGTTCCACCGTTAAAGAGTTCGCCGAGAAACTCGGAATCAAGCCCAAGGATGTCGTGACGCTGCTTTTGCAACGCGGGGTCTTCGCCACTATCAATCAGCCTTTGAACGATGACGTGGCCGCGGATCTGGGTAAGCGCTTTGGCTATGACGTTACCTTCGTGCCGTTTGAGGAGATGGTCGCGGAAGAGGAGTTTGAGGAACTGATTGCCACGGATGCAGACGACGTTGAACTGCCTCGCGCGCCGGTGGTAACGGTGATGGGTCACGTCGATCACGGCAAGACTTCGCTACTCGATGGCATTCGCGCAACCGATGTGGCCGGCGGAGAGGCTGGTGGTATTACCCAGCACATCGGCGCCTACAGTGTGCAAGTGCCCAGTCCGGATTCTCCAGGCGAAACGCGCAGAGTCGTCTTTCTCGACACGCCGGGTCACGAGGCTTTCACCTTGATGCGCGCTCGGGGAGCCAAGGCCACAGACATAGTCGTACTGGTTGTGGCGGCTGACGACGGCGTTATGCCTCAGACCATTGAAGCCATCGAACACTCGCGCGCAGCAAAAGTGCCGATCGTTGTTGCCATAAACAAGATCGACAAGCCGGACGCCAATCCTGATCGAGTGAAACAGGAATTGAGTCAGCATGGGCTCTCACCGGTTGAGTGGGGTGGAGACACGGAGATGGTGCTGGTGTCAGCCAAGAAACGTCAGAATCTGGACGGGCTACTGGAAACCATTCTGTTAAGTTCCGATATTCTCAATCTGCGCGCGAGCCCGACGCGTCTTGCCTCAGGCGTCGTGCTCGAGGCAAAACTGGATCGCGGTCGTGGTCCGGTCGCAACCGTGCTGCTGCAGCAAGGAACGCTCCGCAATCACGATCCTTTCATCGTTGGCCAGATCTCAGGAAAAGTTAGAGCGATGTTCAATGATCGTGGTGAAGCTCTGACCGAGGCCGGTCCGGCGACGCCGGTGGAGGTGCTTGGACTGCAAGGCGTGCCGCAGGCCGGCGACACTCTGCAGGTGGTTGCCGACATGAGTCGAGCTCAGCAGATTTCGCAGCACCGCCAAATGGTGAGTCGCCAGGCAACGCTCCTGCAAACAACCAAACGTGGTATTGAGGCTTTGGGAGAGAGCGAAGTTAAGGAACTGTTGGTGATTATCAAGGCCGACGTGCAGGGTTCGGTAGAAGTTCTGAAGTCGACCTTGCAGAAACTCTCGACCGAACGAGTGAAGGTAAAGGTGATTCGTTCCGGCGTCGGCGCGATCACGGAATCGGACGTGTTACTCGCTTCTGCCACCCAGGCCGGATCGTCTTCGTCGGCAGTGGTGATTATTGGCTTCAATGTCAGGCCTGAATCTCGCGCCGGCGATCTGGCCAAGCAGGAGGCCGTGGACATTCGGCTGCATTCCATTATTTATAAGGTTGAAGAAGAGATCCGCGCCGCGATGATCGGCATGCTCGAGGCGATCGAGAAGGAAAAGATCATTGGCAAAGCCGATGTGCGGGAAGTCTTCCGTGTGCCTCGTGCAGGCACCGTGGCGGGATCGATGGTTGTCGATGGGAGTATCCGCCGCAATGCCAGGGCTCGGCTGATCCGCGATGGTGTGGTCAGTTGGGAAGGCAACATAATCTCCCTGCGGCGGTTCAAGGACGATGTCTCGGAAGTGCGCGAGGGCTTTGAGTGCGGCATTGGTCTCGAAAACTTCAACGACATTAAGGTTGGCGATCAGATTGAAGCTTATATTGTGGAGAAAGTCGCCGCCACGGAGCTTTAGTTTCGAGTTCAGAGTTTCGAGGTTCGCGTTGAACTCGGAACTCGAAAGCCGAAACTCGAGACTATTTTAGCTATGCGCCGCCCCGAAAGAGTTGCCGACATTCTTCGTGACGAGATCACTCAGATTGTCGGTTATGAACTGGAAGATCCTCGGATCACAATGGTAACGGTGACAGACGTTCGTCTCTCAGAGAATCTCAAGGCCGCACGCGTTTATGTCACAGTTGCAGGCAACGAAGAAGAACACAAGTTGGCGCTCGCAGCGCTGCGTAAAGCCGCTCCCTACGTTCGCAAACAGGTTGGCCTCTCGCTCAACCTACCTCGCACTCCGGAAATTCATTTTGTTAGAGACCGGGTCGAAGAGGAAGGCGAACGTGTGGATAAGTTGCTCGACAAGATTGAACGAGATTGGGAAAGAGAAGAAAGGATAAAGGATGAAGGATGAAGGATGAAGATGAGGGAGCGCTAGCAGCGATCCGTTTCATCCTTCATCCTTCATCCTTCATCCTTGCTAGCAATGCTTAGTCAAGTTGTTGAATTGATCGAGGCAAAACGCCGATTTGCCATCACCTCCCACCTACGCCCCGACGGCGACAGCTTAGGTTCATCTCTGGGTCTCTGCTGGTTATTACGAGCGCTCGATAAGGACGTGGAAGTTATCATGCGTGATCCCGTTCCGCATGCTTACCGGCAACTGCCGGGTGCCGACGGCGTCCGCGTAACTCCGGCAGTCGACAAACCTTATCACGCGGTGTTCGTCATTGAATGCTCTGACATCACGCGTCCCGGGTTGATAGACCTGGAAAACCAGTTTGTCATCAATATCGATCACCATTCCACCACGGCGCTTTTTGGAAAGATTAACTGGATCGACTCTACCGCGTCTGCCGTCGGCGAGATGATCTACAACCTGTGCAAGGCTACCGGCGTGCGAGTTACCAAAGAGATCGCCGAATGCGTCTACACCGCACTTATCACGGACACCGGTTCATTCCATTATTCCAACACGACCGAGCGGACGTTCAAGGTGGCTTCCGAGCTTGTGCGCTCCGGCGTGCGCCCTGCGAAAACGGCAGAAGCTGTTTTTGCTAGCTATCCGTGGGGTCGTATTCAGTTGCTGGGCGCTGTGCTTTCCACTGCCAGACGGGATTCCACCGGACGTGTGGCCTGCATGCGCCAGACGCTGGCGATGCAGGATCTCGCTCAAGCGTCTGATGAAGCAACGGATGGGTTTGTTAACTACCCGCTGACAGTGGGTGAGGTTGAGGCTGTGGCCTTGCTTAAGGAAACCGAGCCGGGAGTTTATCGCACTAGCTTGCGATCGAAGGGCGAGGTCAATGTGGCGCGGGTGGCCGGTCTCTTTGGCGGCGGGGGACATCGAAACGCCGCCGGTTGCACCCTCAAGGGTAACTGGGACGAACTCGAAGCCAACATCATGGTTCTGCTACATGAAGCCGTCCAGCGCGCGAACGGATTGAAGGATACGACGGAGGATGCGCTGAAGGCTTCGGAGTTGGAGACCCGACCAGAGCCGGTCGCCTAAAACGGCCCTGCGCCGCGAGTGGAAATCTGATCGCTAGTTCCGCTCGACTCTGGGCAATCCCTTTGTCACACCTTGCTCCGCGACTTCCCACTCTCAATGAACTCAACGGAAAAGAAATATAAGTGGCGTCGAGAAGACTATCAGGAAATCACCAAAGGGCTTCTGATGGTTCACACCGGCGACGGCAAAGGTAAAACGACGTGTGCGCTGGGACTGATGATGCGCGCAGCTGGACGAGGATTGAACTGCTGCATGATTCAGTTCATGAAGTCGCGCAACGATCGTTATGGAGAACACGAATCAGCTGAAAGGCTCGGCATTGAAGTCCATACCATGGGTGACGGTTTCACCTGGGACACCAAGAACCCTGAACAGGATCGGGCTACCGCTCGCGCCACGTGGAACCTTTGCATTGAGAAGATGCGTAGCGGAGATTACGATATGCTTGTCTTTGACGAGTTGGTCTATGTGTTGAGCTACAAAATGCTTCCGGTTGAGGAAGTTCTTTCAGAGTTGCGCGAAGTCAGGGCGGCCCAGCCTGCATTGCATATTGTGGTCACGGGTCGTGATGCTCCGGCCGAGCTGATTCAAGCCGCAGACCTGGTTACGGAGATGCGTGAGATCAAGCACCCATTTAACGCGGGAATTCGCGCACAGCAGGGGATAGAATTCTAACCGAAGGGTAATCATGGGAATCCAGAGAACGCGTCATTTTCCATTTGTCATTTGACATTTTTCATTTGGTCATTTCTGCAGAACTATAACTTCTGATTTGCGGGAGGCTTCTGTTGGGAGTAACTTTTGAACAGGATAATTCTCACATAAATGACAAAATGAAAAATGTTAAATGACAAATGGAAAATGAACCGGTTCTGTGGTTGACTAGCACTAGCTGATTAAGCCAACCTACACCAGTATCCGAACCTGTTAGAGGAGATCCATACCGCGAAGCCGTCATGCCCTGGTTTAGCAAGAAGAGCAAAAGAATTGAGACCGTTCGTCCTGAAGAGCGAGTGGTGAAGACAGAAAATGTCTTCGTCAAGTGCGATGGGTGTGAAGCGCACCTCTACACGGGCGAACTTGACGAGGCCCACCAGGTTTGCAAGCACTGCGGCTTTCACTTTCGCATTGGCGCGCGAGAGCGACTCGGCATGCTCTATGACGAAGGGAAATTTGAAGAGCTCGACGAGGAAGTGATTTCGATTGACCCACTTGAGTTTGTCGACAGCAAGCCATATCCAGCACGTCTAGCGCAGGCGAAAAAGTCTTCCGGCCTTCCCGAAGCAATCATCAACGCGCGTGGCAAAGTGGGGAATCATCGCGTTTTTGCCGGAGCCATGGACATGTCCTTCATTGGCGGCTCCATGGGCTCAGCGGTAGGGGAAAAGGTCACGCGTCTAATCGAACGGGCACTCAAAGAACATGGAGCGGTTGTCATCTTCGCGGCTTCCGGTGGCGCCCGCATGCAGGAAGGCACTCTTTCGCTGATGCAGATGGCAAAGATCTCGTCCGCCCTGGCAACACTTGATGAGGCCCATCTGCCATTTATCTCCGTGTTAACTGATCCGACGACCGGAGGAGTTACCGCGAGTTTTGCAATGCTCGGGGATTTCATTATAGCCGAACCGAAAGCGCTGATTGGTTTCGCGGGGCCGCGCGTGATTGAGCAAACGATCCGTCAGAAACTTCCAAAGGATTTTCAGAAGTCGGAGTTTCTTCTAGACCACGGCATACTCGACGCAATCGTGGATCGACGAGAAGTGCGTGAATACATAATCAAGCTGCTCAACTTCACGATGAATCCCGAGATCTACGAGCCCGTAACTGAGAAGGCGCGAACCGGTACAGTGTCGGGGAAATGAAGTGTCCGACATGCTTCGCTTGTCGTCGAGAGAAACTACACTCACGCATTGTACTGCCCGTATCGTCGTAGATTGAGTGTTGCCAATGCCGGCGGCAAGCTGAAGCATGTCGGACATTTGATCGTCTGGCACGCTATTGTTCTGGCAACGTGAGAAATCTTCATGAAGTTTGACGAGACCCTCCGGTATCTCCTTAGTCTTGGGGTCGAAACCCTCACCATCAAACTCGGTCTGAGAAATACTGAATTGCTCCTCTCGGCGCTCAGCGATCCTCAGAAGTCCTTTCAGACTGTGCAAATCGCCGGAACAAATGGGAAAGGATCCACCGCCGTTTTCCTTGATTCAATCTGCCAAGCTGCCGGCATCAAGACCGGGCTATACACTTCACCGCATCTCATCTCCATCACCGAGCGCATTAAAGTTGCAGGCCGTGAAATCTCAACGGAGGATTTCGCCCGGCACGCAAGCCAGGTACGAGGTGCCGCAGAAAGCCTCGTAGCTGACCGAAGCGTTGAAGCACGCCCGACTTTCTTCGAACATGTGACCGCCATCGCTCTGGTGGCTTTTCGGGAAGAACAGGTGAGACTGGCAATACTCGAGACCGGACTGGGCGGGCGGCTTGATGCGACCAGCGTGGCGGGAGCTGAGTTGGTCGCCATAACTCCAATTGAAAGAGACCACCAAGAATATCTCGGCGAAACGCTCGAGAGTATAGCGGCAGAGAAAGCGGCAATCATTCGCCCGGGCAGCACTGCGATAATCGCGCCCCAGCCTGCGGAAGCACTCGACGTGATTCTGCGCCGATGCACGCAGGTTAACGTTCAACCGAGTGTCAATCAATGTACTGCAGCAGTAAAAAGCGTGACGCAGGATGGTCGTGTGCGCGTGACCATCAGAACGGAACAGGATTGCTATGAAAATGTTCTGCCCGGTTTGCGAGGGCGACATCAAGTCACAAACGCGACTGTAGCGATCCGGTTAGCGGAATCGCTGCGTGCTCGCGGTTTCGCCATCTCTCGTTCGGCGATTATCGAAGGGATCGAAACGGCCAACCACGCGGGAAGACTGGAAATATGGGAAGGACGCCCGGCTTTCTTGTTTGACGGTGCGCACAACCCTTCTGGAACCAAGGCTCTCCGCGAATACCTGGACGAGTTTGTAGACACGCCAGTGACACTCGTCTTTGGCGCGATGCGAGACAAGAACCTTGAGCAGATGGCACGCAATCTCTTCCCGGTCGCCAGCCGGTTGATTTTGACCAGGCCAGATAATCCGCGCGCTGCAAGTCTGGACGAACTGCAGGAATTAGCATCCCGTGTGATCGCGCCTCAGAAAATCTTTACGGCGACTTCACCGGGTAACGCCATTCGAGAAGCCATCGAAGGCAGCCCGCCAGATGGACTGGTATGTTTCAGTGGCTCTCTTTACTTGATTGGCGAGGTCCAGGAATTGATCCAGGATATGTCTGCGGCGCAAGTTCCTAATTAGTGCAAAAACTTAGGCGAGATACATAATGGCATCATCACCGAAACAGGTTCCTCAACTTCTGGAAAGCATCGAGATTTTTCGCGGGCGCATTTTTGATGTCACCGTCGACACCGTGCGCGAGGGCGACAAGACGTATCCCCGCGAAGTGGTCCACCATCCCGGAAGCGCGGTGATCGTCCCGGTTTTTGAAGACGGTAGTGTCGCTCTGGTGCGTCAGTATCGTCATCCGGCCTTGCGTTATCTTCTGGAAGCGCCGGCAGGAACATTGAATAGGGGTGAGCGACCAGAAGAGGGAGCGGCTCGGGAGTTGGAAGAAGAACTTGGCTTCGTGGCCGGCAAACTGGAAAAATTGTCTGAGTTTTTTGTGTCGCCCGGGTTTTGTGAAGAGAAAATGTGGGTTTATCTAGCCACCGAGATGACAGAGACGAAACAGCAACTGGAGGACGATGAGATTGTGGAGGTCGTGCGCTTTCCGTTCGCACAAGCATTGGAAATGATTACGGCCGGCGAGATAGAAGACGCTAAGACCATCATAGGTTTGATGTTGGCTGCACCTCGCATTGGTCCTTCGATGTTGGAGATTGAATACCCGGCTGTGTAATTGATTTTCCTGTCCCGGTAACTACCCGAAGTAGGTTCAAGTTTGACCGTTTTAGATCAACTCCAATAAACTCTCAGTACCGTGCCCACAGATAATCAGCCAGCGTATCCTTCAATCAGTCTAACTGCACCTAGCCAACCAGAAATACAAGTTACGCCTTTAGGGCCCCTGCCTGCCGATCCTAACAATCCACCCTGGGGACTTGGAGGGGCGGTGGTGGTTCTGATTGGAAGTATCGTACTGCAGTTTGCATTTTCAATACTGTTCTTTCTGCCCTACTTAATTCAGCTTTCGCTCAAGCCAGATGCGCCTACGAATTTATTGGAATTCGCGTTGACTGATAAAACGGCAATCTTTCTTCAAGTGATTGCTATCCTGCCGGCCCATCTCTTCACTCTCGCTTTGGTTTGGGCGGTAGTTACGCGTTTTGGAAAACTACCATTACTGGCTCCCCTGGGTTTGAAGTGGTCTGGCTACCGCTGGCTTTGGGGAAGTGTGGGCCTTGGAATCGTGCTCTGTGGCGTAGGATGGGGGCTCGCATGGTTGCTGGGAGCTGAGAAGCCAACTCAATTGGACCAAATAATAAACAGCTCTTTGGCTGCCAGATATGCTTTGGCTGTACTCGCCGTTTTCACGGCGCCGCTGGTGGAAGAGCTTGTCTATCGTGGAGTGCTCTATTCAGCCCTACATAGACTGGTTGGAAGCTGGCCGGCGGTAATCATTGTTCTGGGCGTATTTACTCTGATTCATGTGCCTCAATACTGGCCAAACGTCGGAGTCATCGCAGCGGTCGGTTTCCTCAGCGTTTCCCTTACCGTCATCCGCGCCTACACTGGCCGTTTATTACCTTGCGTCGTTATTCACTTTGTCTTCAACGGAATTCAGGCCGTTGTGCTAGTAGTTGAGCCTCACCTACCCAAACTTACACAGACTGGGGAGCAAGTGTTCGGTATGCTCTTGCGACTCGGTAACCTTGCGATCTAAGTCTAGTCTATGGCACACGAAGTTGTGGTCGTGGGAGCCGGCATCGGCGGACTCACCGTTTCGGCGCTGCTTGCGGCTCGGGGCGTCGACGTTTGTTTGATCGAGAGGCAGTCACGCCCGGGCGGCTGTGTGGCAGGTTTTGAAAAGTTTGGTTACACGTTTGACCCAGGCGTCGGACTTTATCCGCTGTGGCAAGCGGGCGAGATTCACGACCAGGTTTTTTCAGAGCTTCCCGTTACTGCTCCGGAAGTCTTCGCTGCAGATCCAGCCTACCTTGTGCGGCTCCCAGACCAGTCTGATGTCCCAATAACAGCAAACACGGAACAGTTTGA
>JAMQPH010000080.1 GCA_023717605.1 Pyrinomonadaceae bacterium | reverse complement strand
TTTGTGAGGTCTAGATGTCGGCGGGACATTGTAAGTCATGAGTGTCGATAGCCAAAGTATGTTAAGTCTTAGTGCCTCCAGTTGAGTGGCAGGATCCGCTGGCTATAGCAAGCGGTTCTGTGTGTTGGGTGGCTCCTGCTCGCGGTGAGTGCTGGGATCCATTGGCTAGCGCAAATGGTTCTGTGCGTAGAGTCGCTCTGGTTAGGGCTGGGTGGTTCCTGCCGCTGTTGAGTGCCGGGATCCATTGGCTACCGCAAATGGTTCTGTGCGTAGAGTCGCTCTGGTTAGGGCTGTGCGTTGGGTGGCTCCTGTTGGGGTTGAGTGGCTCCTGTCCGTGCAGCCGAACCGCACAGTCGAAAAAATCAAAGCTTTCAGGTAACATGACCGTGCAGTATCAAGAATTGGAGATCTCAGATTTCAGATCCCAACAAGCCATGCCCTTTGCTTCCATTGAAGACGCCGCAGCGGACATCCGCGACGGGCGCATGATCATCATCGTCGATGACGAGGATCGCGAGAACGAAGGCGACCTCGTTTGTGCGGCGGAAAAAGCCACTCCAGAGGTCATCAACTTTATGGCCCGGCACGCCCGCGGCCTGATCTGTTTGCCGCTCACCGAGGAGCGCTGCGACGAGCTTCACCTGACAACGCAGGTTGCCGACAATACTTCGTTCCTGGGCACGGCGTTTACCGTTTCGATTGATGGCCGCAAAGGTGTCTCGACTGGTATATCAGCTTCCGATCGCGCGACCACAATTCTAACTGCCGTTGATCCCCAGACCAGACCTTCCGACCTGGCGCGGCCGGGTCATATTTTCCCTCTGCGCGCCAAGAAAGGCGGCGTGCTCGTGCGTCCCGGGCAGACTGAAGCCAGCGTCGATATCGCCCGCATCGCCGGGTTGTATCCAGCCGGCGTCATCTGCGAGATCATGAATGAAGATGGGACCATGGCTCGTCTTCCGGAGCTCAGGGAGTTTGCTGCTCTTCATCAGCTCAAGATGATCACGGTTGCGGATCTCGTCAGGTATCGGATTAGTAAGGAAGCTCTGGTACGGCGCATTGTGGAGACCGACTTGCCGACCATCTACGGACGGTTTCGAGCCATTGCTTATGAAAACGTAATCAACGGTGACGTACACCTGGCAATGGTCATGGGAAATGTTGGCACCACCGAGCCGGTGTTAGTGCGTGTGCACACTGAGAACGTGACTTGTGACATGTTTGGTTCCCTGATCGACGACACGGGCTTTCAACTTCATGCGGCGCTGGAGAAGATTTCTGCCGCAGGCCAGGGAGTTGTTCTTTACTTGCGCCAGCGTGAGCACAGCCTTGATCTCGTGAATCAGTTGCGCACCTACGCCGTGATGCAGGAACGTGGTCTGACCAAGCAGCAAGCCAGTTTGGAAACAAACTACGGAATCGATCGCGATTACGGCGTGGGAGCCCAAATCCTTCACGATCTGGGCCTGCGTCGCATACTATTACTAACGAATCATCCCCCCAAAGTGGCGGCGCTCGAGGGTTTTGAGCTCGAGGTTGCCGGCAATGTCCCTCTAGGTGAACCAGAGCCTCTCAAGGAGCCGTTGGCGGAGAGAAAAATGACCTCCGCGAAAGAAAAGGAGCAACGCACTTGAGCGCCTGGACCATCTGTCAACTTGAGTTACGGACCATGAGTTTGATTGAATGCTCTGGTCTGCCATAGACTCGGATTTGGCGTTTCGGCTCTCCCTCTAGAATTTGCATCTGTCTTCGGGCCGCGTTAACGGCTACGTGTGCTATGAGTGTAGACGACCGCGATAATCGTTCAGATAAGAGTCCCTCAGAATCAATTCCTGAGCGGGACCCGATTGTCGATGCGCTGCAGTCGGAGACAGACGAGCCACTACCGCCACGTGCTGAGGCAATCGCTGAACGAGACGCCGCCAGACCTCATCCAGTCACGCCGCAGGGCAGGCGCCGCCGTTACCTCACCCGCCGTAACGCTTTGATTGCCACCATCGCTGCCTCCATCGGTGTTGTCGCGCTCATCCTGTTGCTGCTGCTGGTCTACCGTCTGGGTTACGTCGATCGATATGTTGCCAGCCAGGTCATAGACACGTTTTCAAAGTATGGTATTCGGGCTGAGATCAGAGACTTTCACGCAGACTTCCCGCCGAACACCGTAGAGATGCTCAATCTGGAACTTTACGACGCGCAGACAGGCGACAAGCTGGGGAAAATCGATCGCCTGCTCGTCACGATCAACGTCAGGGACCTTTACGCTCTCAGTCTCAACCGCAATATCGATCTCGAGGACATCAAGATAGAAGGACTTGAAGGGTGGGTGACATTCGATGAGCAGGGCCGCTCGAATTTCCGCAACATTCGCATTCCGCCTCCCGTCACCAACCGACGCATTCTTTTGTCCTACACCACAGCTCATATCGAGATCCTAAACGGCATCATTCATTACGGAGATGAACGTCACGAAATTTCCGGTGAAGCGCGCAATCTGAAGGCGACAATTGAGCCGAAGGACCCTAACGCGCCCCTCGAGAGTCAGTTACATCCAATTGTTTTCTCCCTCTCTGACTCGACGTTTACTTACGATGGCCGTCCGGTTAACAACATCGACATCCAGGCGCGCGCTCGGGCAAACGAAACACGAGTCGAAGTGGACGAACTTGTGCTGCGCTCTCCGGTAGCCGAGGCACGTTTGCAAGGCACGATGGACGATTGGCGCGCACTGAAGTACCAGATGAACATCACTTCGACTGTTGACCTCACCCAGATTTCAGAGATTCTGCAGCCCGGCGCCGCCCTGCGCGGAGCGGGAAACTTTGTTGGCACGGTAACGGGCGAAGGTGATCAGTACAAAGTTGACGGCACCATTACGTCTGACGCCCTCGCAGCGGATGGTGTACGACTCAAAGGTTTGAATGTAACGGCCAAAGGCTCGGGCCAGGGTCAGAGCTACAACGTCAATGGCCGGGCAGTTGCAGAACTCCTCACTGCCGGTGACTTCCAATTGAATACAGTGCAACTCGTCGGCGGAGTGATGGGGACCGGTTCCGACTTTCGCTGGGTGGGTGAGTTGCGAGCCGCCGCGGCCAGAGCCTACGGCACAAACATCGCCGGTCTGATTCTGCAAGATGCGCGGGCGGACTTGAACGATGGAGTGCTCGCGGCATCCTCCAGCCAGTTTCGCGCGAACAGCCTTAGCTCGTCAGGCGCCAGGGTGAATGGGATCACCGCATCGGATCTGCGCCTGCGTAGTCAGAACGATGTAACGACAGCAACTGTATCCAGCGTCAAAGCTGGAACGGTGGTGGCTTCAGGCGCGAAGGTCGACGGCATCACGGCCAGGAATGTTGATATCTCGAGCCGTGGCGGAGTTACGAGTGTGGTCGTCAAGGAAGTGCAGGTCGGAGCGACAAGCGCCGCCGGTGCTGAGATTGGCAGCTTGAATATCGCTGGTGTGCGGCTTTCCGTTCGGGGCGGAAGGATCGAAGGATCCACCGCTGATATCAACGCCGGTACGATCAAACTTGCGGACGGTCAGGCAGAGAATGTCAGGTTGGCAGGGCCGGTATTCGTGGTTGAGCCTTCTGGACGTTATCGCGCGAGCGCCGATCTGAGTATTGGTGGCGGTGTGCTGGGACGAATGGAGCTGGGCCAGATCCAGGCGAAGCTGGTTGCTACAAGTTCCGAGATCCAACTCAACGATTTCAAGGCGGACATCTTTAAGGGCCACGCGGCCGGTACCGCCAGAATTGCGATTGGTCGGGGCGGTACCTCCCGCATCGCTGCAAGCTTTGACGGAGTCGACATAGCCGGTCCACTCACGGCCTTCGCCGGCGGTGCTGTTCCACTCGCAGGCAGAGCTAGCGGCAGAATCGATCTGGCATTTCCGGGGACCGACTTCAAACAAGCCTCTGGCACGCTCAACACTCAGTTGACAGCGGCAGCCGGCGACAACGAGAGCGGGCGCATCCCGATCACCGGAGAGTTGTCAGTCCTGGCGGATCGCGGTCTGTTTCAGATTCAACGTGTCGATCTCCAAACCGCGGCGACCAAGCTGAGAGCTTCGGGTCAGTTCTCATTCGAAGGCGATTCCAACCTCCAGGTCGACCTCAATTCTTCCGATGCCTCGGAGCTGCAAGCTGTTCTGATTTCGTCGGGGCTATTGCCTGATGTGGAGGAGCAGATGCGTAGCTATGGTCTCGAGCTTGCGGGCCAGCTGTTATTCAACGGCAGTCTAAAGGGTGCGCTGAGTTCACCAGACATCGACGGTCGCGTGTCTCTCGGTTCTTTGTTGGTTAACGGAAATGATCTTGGTTCACTGTCCGCCTCGATCGTGTCGACTCCCGATGAGCTGCGGGTTGCCGATGGACGCTTGACGGAAAGAGACGGCGGCGGCATCCAGTTTACGCTCAACGCTCCGCGCACAGGCGTGAACAACGCAACATTCGCAGCGACAATCGATCGAGTGAATGCTCGAACTTTGATTGCCACACTGCCGCTGGACAAAACGACGCGTGAACAACTTGGCGATACCCAGTCGGACGTTTCGGGCCAGATTCAAATCGCCGGAATACCAGACGCGATGAGTGGTCGCGCGGAGTTACGCTTCGGTCCGGGTCGCCTGGCGGGTGAACCTCTGGAAAGCCTGGTTGCCCGCGCCACCTTCAACGGTTCCAATGTCAATATCGAAAACGTCGACGCGAAACTCGGTGCGGGCCATATCGTTGCGAGCGGTACGTACAACACCTCCACGAAAGACTTCGATCTGCAAGGTCGCGCCGAAGGGGTGCAGCTCGGCAGGCTTGCGGCCCTCACCAACAAAGGCATCGGCCCCGTTCTAACGGGCACGGCAGATTTCACGGCTCGCATGTCCGGAAACTTTTCCGCTGCAGATTTTTCCGGATTCCAGATCACGTTTGATGGGCAGGGTCAGAACGTAACCATCAATGGTCGACCCGCCGGAACTATTGCGCTGGTCGGGAGAACTGAGAACAAGCAACTCAATGTGACGCTAACAACCGGGCTGCTTGGTACTCCTCAAGTGATCTCGGCTCAGGTCAATCTTGCTGATGAGAAGTTGCCGGCGACGATCGATACCACATTTAACAATGCTGAGCTGTCTAACCTGTTCTCAATCATCTTGCCGCAAAGTACTGTGACGATCACCGGCCGGGCAACAGGGTCGCTTAAGGCGACTGGGCCCCTGGTAGACGAAGATGGCTACTTTTCGGCTGCCGGCCTGCAAGGTACGGCCAATCTCTCCGAGCTCACGTTTAGGGCTCAAGACGTGCAGCTTACCGCCACTTCCCCTTTCCTGGTGCGCTTCTCACCGACCGAAGTGTTCTTCGAAAAGACTCAGTTCACCGGTCCGGGGACGAATATCGTTTTGGGTGGAGTGTTGGCCGTTGGGGAAGGCGGCAGGCAAACGCTTACGGCGGATGGCCAGCTCAATTTGCGGGTACTGAACGGTTTGTCTCCCGATGTGTTCACTTCGGGGGCAGCCGATGTCGCGGTTCGTATCGGCGGTAGCTACGGGAGCCCGCGACTAAACGGCACAGCTTCCGTCGCCTCAGGCTCAGTCTCCATTCTCCTTGGTAACGAGCGATGGACAATATCGAATCTCAATTCAATCATTAGATTCACTTCAAATCAGGCGCAGATCGACTCGTTTGCAGGCACGATGGGAGGGGGCCGTATCAGCGCTTCCGGCGGTGCCCGCCTGGAAGGCTTTACTCTGGCGGACTTTCTCATCAACGTACACGGTAATAATGTTACGGTACCCTTCCCAGAGGACTTCCGCTCCACGGTGGATACCGATCTTGAGATCAAAGGTTCCGCGCGCGAGCAACTCGTCGGCGGTGTGGTGAGCTTGCGCCGCACGGAATACACGCAGGACATCGAACTCGCTGATCTAATCAATTTCCGACGGGAAGAATCGATCGAGGAAGGAGGCGAACTGGAATTCACCGGCGCCGCCTTCTTCAACGACTTGCGTGTGGAGGGGCGTAACGCGCTGGTCGTGAGAAACAATCTCGCCGACCTGGTCGGATCAGTCTCCCTGCGGTTGAATGGTCCCGTTAAGGATCCCGTTATCTCTGGTCGAATAACCGCCACCAACGGGACCCTGAATTTCCGCAATGATCGGTACGAGATCACTCGCGCCTTGATGGACCTGCCCCCACGCCGCAATGCCGATCCTGTAGTTAACATTCAAGGGGAATCGCAGATTCGAGGTTATCGGATCACGGTAAACCTCACCGGACCTCTCTCCCAGCCGCAAGCTTCGATAAGTTCTGAGCCGGCCCTGCCGCAAGCTGACGTTGTGTCCCTGATTACTACGGGCCAACTTGCAACGGGCGACGCAAGTGCTTCGATTCTCTCGCAGTCTGGGCTGGGAACAGCTACGAGTCTGCTCACCGATGCTCTCATCAATGCTCCGGCCCAGCGCGCGACCAGCAAGCTTTTTGGAATCAGTCGCTTCGAAATCAATCCCGTGATTGGCGGTACTACAGGATCCTTGCCAGGAGCGCGTTTGACTGTCGGCAAGCGAATCAACAAAGACTTGTCGGTTACGTATTCGACCAACGTCGCTTCTGACCCGAACCAGATATTGGCTGTTGAGTATCGCGTTTCCGATCGTATCTCTTTCATTGCGCAGTACGAGCAGGCGGCTACAAGTCAGCTCACGACTCGCAACGACGCCTTTAGTTTTGAAATTCGGTTTAGGAAACGGTTCTGAGCAATGGGGCACAGCCACAGCTGGAGGGAAAATCAGAAAGGCTGGACGACAGCAGACAGAATGCCTGCCGACGGGAATGCCGTAGCCCCGGGGCACAATCTTCTCGTATCAAGGACACTGAGAGGTCTCTCGGTCTTGTTCGTGTTGACGGCGATTGTTTGCGCAGTGTCGGTTGTCGCAGTCGCGGGAGGAATGGATGAATATGAAGGCCGGTTGATTACTACGATCGAAGTGGTTTTTGAGGGATCCCCGGCCGACCCGGCGGCCCAGTCAGACTTCCTCACAATTCTCAAAGTCGCTCCCAACGCCGAATTCTCAGCCGTGCGAGTGCGCGATTCGCTGCAAGCACTGTTCGACTCCGGTCGGATAGCGAATGCGCGTGTGGAAGTCTTCGAAGCCGCTACCAAAACAGGTCCGCTTCGACTTCGATTTGTAATTCAACGACAAGTGCAGATTGGGGAAGTCAGACTCGAACTGGGTACTGTTCTGGGAACGCCGATAGCTGAAGATGAGTTGCGCGCCCGTTTAAACCTGATCCAACCAGGCACACGACTGTCAAAGCAGATAATCGTCAGGAATGCTGACGAGATCCAAATTTATCTGCGTGACCGCGGTTATTTCAACACTTCGATAGAACCTGTCGAAACAGTTGACCCAGCCGGAACGCGAGCTATCGTGACTTATCGCGTCACCCTGGGCGAACAATCGAGAGTTGGTGCATTTAATATCGACATCACTGGTTTTGACGCGGGAAAAGTGCGACCGCTCCTGAGGCTCGCACCCAATGTCCCCTTCACTCGCGAAGCTTTGGGTGAGGACGTCAAGCGCATTAAAGCAGCGATTATTGCCGACGGATATCTGGCGCCTCAGTTGGATGAACCCCGCGTTGAGCGGGACGCAGAACTGAACCTGATGACCATCAGCCTGAAGGGCGCTGTTGGACCCAAAGTGAAAGTAAACATTCCGGATTATCCACTCAGTGAAAAGACAATGCGCGAGCTTTTACCGGTGATGCGCGAGGGCAACATCGACGTTTCCGCCATTGAAGAGGGTGCCCGCAGACTACGCAACAAACTCCAGGAAGAGGGTTACTTTTTTGCGGAAATCAGCTCCGTTTGCAAAGTTACCCCGCCAACACTTGCGCCAGGATCAAACGTCGGGGAGGAAACTTGTGAAAGCTTAAACCCGGAAGCGTTGAGCGGCCGCTCGGTAGAGATTACGTACCAGATCGAGAGAGGTCGCCGGTTTCGGCTTACCGATATTCGGATTACCGGAACCAACAAACTTTTCCTCGAGGATGTCGAAGCAGACTTGAAGAGTCAGAAAGCGAGCGCCCTGGGCCTGATTCCGTTCCTGGGCTACGGTCGCGGCTATACCAGTCTCACTTTGCTCGAGCAGGATAGGAGAATAATCAGAAACTACATGCGTGATCTTGGTTACCGTCGTGCGGAAGCGGAGGTGCTGCAGGGCGTTTCCATCAACGGTGAAAACCTGATCATCACTTTTAATGTCATCGAAGGACCGCTCACTCGTATCGCCGGCGTGGAGGTGCGCGGTAACACGGTCTATACCGAGCAGCGTCTTCGCGATCGGCTTCGGACCGTCATCGGCGCTCCCTTCTCACGCTCGCAGGCCAGGGCCGACAGCGAGAGAGTCCTGGCACTCTATGCCCGGGAAGGTTACGTAAACGCGCAAATCAATTTTTCCGTCGTTGAACTTCCGAAGAAGGGCGAGGAGGAGCAGATCCGTCTGATCTACTCGATCACCAACGAAGGTGAAAAAGTTTTTGTTAATCGCATCATCATCAATGGTGTGACCGGCAGCGCACAAACTCAGCGCACCAAGCGAGACGCCATCGCCCGAGCGATCACTTTGATGGAAGGCGACGTGCTCAGAGCTGACCGTGTTTCGGAAAGCGAGCGAGAACTCTACCTCACGGATGCCTATCGCCAGGTCATCATCCGCACAGAGCCTGCGGGCGAGACCGCCTCCGGTTTCAAAAAGGAGGATGTGATTATCGACGTTGAGGAGAAAAAGCCTCGCGTCATGGATTACGGCGGTGGTTTCTCGACTGATACCGGCCCGCTGGGTTTGCTTGAGTTCAGTAACGTAAACCTGATGAACAAGCTGCGTCATGGAGCCATGCGTTTGCGTGCCAGCCTCCTGCAACAATTGGTGCGCTTCGAGTATCTCGATCCCAGGTTCGCCCGCTACGGAGAAAGACGATTCGCGCCGCTGGCTTTTTCAGTTGAATACCAACGCGACTCCACAGTGACTCGCTTCTTCCGTTCCACAATTGACCGCGGGACAAATGGTATCGTGCAACGCCTGGATGAGAACGGAAACCCGGTTGATGTATTTGGAGTGCCCGTCGACGAACCCACGATCAATCGATTTATAGTGGCGCTGGAAACCCAGCGGGTCCTTGACCGAAGAACCCGCACCATCGTATTTGCACGTTACGCCTACGAGGATGTGCGCTTATTCAACCTTCAGAGTTTGTTGATTAGACCCATTCTGCAGCCCGATCGGGCTATCCGGCTGTCCCGTTTAGGTGGTTCCTTTGTGCGTGACACCCGCGAAAGATGTGAACGCGGGTTGATTGGAACTGTGCGCACCGCTGAGGGGTCCGAGCCTGGATCACGGGGCGAGATCTGCCGTTATAACCAGGTTGATTCCACGCGGGGCGAGTTTTTAACCATGGACTATGCGTTGGCGTTGAGGCAGTTGGGTGGGAACATTTCTTTCAATAGGTTCCAGGCAAGTTATCGGCGGTACTACAAGATGAACAGTTTGCGCGGGACAGTGTTCGCCGGTAATGCCACTCTGGGCTTGGCCAACATTTTCAATCCTCGCGATCGAGATGACAATGGAACCATAGATGAGATCGACCTCACCCTGCCCATCAGCGAAAGATTTTTTTCCGGGGGTTCCTCAACCCTGCGGGGATTCAGTTTTGAGGAAGCAGGGCCCCGGCAAGCACTCATTCCCGTAGGCGTATTCCACGATCAGAACGGAGAAGTTGTTTCTCTCAATCCGTTCACTGTGCCTGTCGGTGGCAACGCGGTGGCGATAGTCAATCTGGAAGCGAGAATTCCGCTAACCAGGTCAATACAGGTAGTACCTTTTTACGATGGCGGCAACGTATTCCGTCGAGTAGGAGAATTATTTGGGAAGAATGATGACAATGCTGTTCCGCCGGGCAATCTCCTGGCCGCGATCGACGCGGCAAACTTGCGCTCCCGATGGTCACATACGGTGGGACTCGGTTTCAGGTTTCACACCCCGTTGGGCGGAGCTTTAGCGATTGATTATGGCTTTCTGTTCAACCCGCCGAAGTTTCTGATTCCTCAGCAGGCCCCAGACTTTCAAGGCACGCCGGCCGTATATCGCCTTAAGCAAACGCAAGTTCACTTCAGGTTTACACAGACGTTTTAGCGCACGAGGAGGCAGAATGCAGACGGCAGACGGCAGACGGCAGGCGACAGGCGACAGGCGACAGACGGCACACGGCAGTCGGCAGGATGCGGAAAACAGATCGAAAGAAGGCGGTCCATCCGCTCTCTGCCGTCTGCCATCTGCCCTCTGCCTCCTATTCGTTTTCTGCTTTCTGCCGCCCGTTTCTCACGCACAAGAGACCGTGGACAAGATGGTGGCCACGGTAAACACTGGTGTTCGCACAGATTTGATCACGTATTCAGATCTTCTGTGGCAGTTGGCTCTGCAGCCAAACACGTCGCTCGCAAATCCGGGTTCAGATGATCTCAATCGAGCTTTACGGTTGGTTACCGACCAGCGACTGATTCTCCAGGAGGCTGAGAAGTTGCCAACGATCGCACCGACCCACGACGAGATCAGGGATGCTCGAGACTCGCTGGTAAAAGTGTTTCCGTCCATGACCGAATTCCAGCAGCGACTATTGCGAGTTGGACTCACTAGTGAAAAACTGGATGAAATTCTCGAGCAGCGCGTGAGAATTGAGAAATATCTCGACTTCCGTTTTCGCAACTTCGTGCTGATCTCCCAAAAAGAGATTGCAGACTACTATCAGGATGTTTACGTTCCGCGCTTAAGAAAGCGGTCTCCCGGTCAAATCATACCGACTCTCGAAGAGGCGGGAAGTGAGATCGAGAAAACCCTAACTGAAGCCAAGATCGAGTCAGACACCGATGCTTTCCTTGACAGCGCGCGAGAACGGGCCGAGATTGTGATGCTTAGTCAGGTTTGAGTGGATAAGCCATGTTAGCTCTTAAGCCAGAGAAGCGGCCACGTATCGGGTTAGCACTTTCCGGAGGCGCAGCGCGAGGGATCGCTCACGTCGGAGTGCTGCGGGCCCTCGCCGAGCATAATCTTCCAATTGACTGCATAGCCGGCACTTCAGCCGGCGCTCTGGTGGGCGGCACGCTGGCCGCGGGCATGGCGCTCTCCGAGATTGAATCCATTGGCAGGAGTTTGCGTTGGCGCGACGTCGGACGAATGACAATGTCGCGAATGGGCGTGCAGAGTAATGAGCGCCTTGAACAGTATCTACGTGAGCGTTTACCGGTCACGCGGTTTGAAGATCTTCCCATTCCCTTTGCGTCCGTGGCCACCGACCTTCAATCGGGCAAGGGAGTAATCCTGAAAGGTGAGGGCGATGTGCCGTTCGCCATCCGCGCCAGCTGTGCAATCCCCGGTTGGTACATTCCCGTGACCGACGAACATGGAAGACAACTGGTGGATGGCGGTCTGGTGGCCAATATCCCTTCCGACGTGGCGCGTTCTATGGGCGCGGACATAGTCATAGCAGTTGACGTCAACGCTGAAGGGGCTGCCTTTCTAGGACCATCGCTTTCCATCATCAGCGTGGTGTTGCAGTCGATGATGTTGGTGCAGCGCACCGCTTCCCTTTACCAATTGGCGGTGGCCGATGTGGTGATTAAACCTCGCGTTGGCCATATACGTTGGGATGAACTGAGGCGTGCCGAAGAGCTGATCGCGGCCGGTTACGAGGCAGGGGTTGAGAGTATCCCGGAGATCGAGAAGGTGATTGCAGCTGCGACTAAGGCCAAGCGGAAGTGGTATCAGATTCGCCGCCGTAAGGAGTTTCCAGCAAAACGCCCGATCACGTCGCTAACTTAGCTCAGCCCCAGCAACAGCCACTCATCCACAGAACCGTTTGCTGTAGCCAATGGATCCCCCACTCAGCCCGGCAGCAGCCACTCAACTGCGCATCCAAAGACTCAACTACTTTTGGCGACTTACAATCTCTCGCAGACATTTAAACCTCACATATATGAGCAACAAATGCCTCAACCTCACTTTGAGTCACCACACCATCGACTCCTCTCGCCTCCCTAATTACGGAATGGCTCTTGCGCGGGGGGAGGGTGGGATCCATTGGCTAGTGCAAATGGTTCTGTGCGTTGAATTACTCTTGCGCGAGGTGAGAGGGGGATCCATTGGCTACCGCAAATGGTTCTGTGTTGAGTTACTCTTGCGCGCGGTGAGGGGTGGGATCCGTTGGCTCGGGAAGGGCTTAGACGGCAAAAGGTTTTCAACTTGAAAATTTACCAGTAAGGCTAATGCTGGCAGCTGTGAAATGATCGCTGCAATTAAGAAATTTGACGCAGATTAGCCGTTTATAGAAGATATCCAGAATTGATGGAGTACTGAAGGGTTGCGCAACGGGGAAGCCCCTGCT
>JAMQPH010000066.1 GCA_023717605.1 Pyrinomonadaceae bacterium | reverse complement strand
GAAGGTGGATTGGTTGAGCAACCTCATACTTCCGCTGGTCGCGTTCCAACAGATACGGGTTATCGGTACTACGTTGATAACATGCTTGGCGAAGCTCGTCTGTCCCGAGGCGACCTGAAAGCCATTGATAACCTGTTTGCGCTGAATGCTGACTCTGACTCGTCCCCCGATCGATTTATGGAGACAGTTTCACACGTTCTTTCGGCGCTCTCGCAAAACATCGGAATCGTCATTTCACCATCACTCGCTGATAATCGTTTAAAGCACATCGAGTTCGTACAGCTGCCGGATAAGCGCATCCTGGTGGTGTTGGTTTCAACCTCGAACATCATTCATAACAAAGTAATTCGCCTGACCGATGACATCACTCAGGATGAATTGGATAGCACCGCCAGGTATCTGAATGCTGAATTCAGCGGGAAGAGTCTGCTTGCCATTCGATCCGAAATTGTCGAGTTAATGAAGGAAGAGAAGGCGCTATACGACAAGTTACTGCGAAATGCAGTTTTGCTTTGCGAAAGTAGTCTCGCAGGTGAAGAGGGTGGTGGAGGCGATGTCTACGTTGACGGAGCGTCTAATATCCTTACGAAGCCTGACTTTGTCGATATTGAGCGGATGAGAGACCTCTTCCGGACGTTTGAGGAAAAGTCGAGGTTGTTGAAGGTCCTCAATGAATGTGTCAGTCACGACACTCAAAGTTTCCCCGGCGATGTTCACGTTGTGATTGGGCGTGAACACCCTGCTTCTTCACTGCGAAGCTGCGCGTTAATCACCGCACCATACCGCATGGGATCTGACGATAGTGTTGGGACTTTGGGTGTCGTAGGGCCGATGAGAATTGAATATGCAAGGATCATGGCTATGGTAAACTACATGGCGCGTTTGATTGAGCAGCGGTTCGATGAGCCTGCTGCAAACTGAGTGGGTTGAGCGAGTTTTAAGTCCCTCCTGATGACATCAGAGAATGACGAGACGCGTCGGACGCGAATCCCAGTGAGATTTGTAGATGACAACGAAAGCGACGCTTTCGCCGAGAGCAATCCTGCCGACATGGATAGATCAGATCCCGACAACGAAAATCTAAACGAGGTCGCAGCGCCGGACGAGGATCTGCCCGCGATAGACCTTTCGAACCTCGAAGAGTTTATTGGAGGCCCGGATACCGCAGAGTTAGTTGCGACGCGGGCGGAATTGAAGCGGGTGGAGACCGAAAGCGCAGAGCTCAAAGATCGGTTCGCGCGCCGTCAGGCTGACTTTGAAAACTACCGGAAACGGGTCGAACGCGAGCGTGGCGAAAGCCATAATCGCGTGGTCGTCGATGTTGCCGCTAAGCTGTTGCCGGTTTTGGACAATCTCAAACGTGCCCTTGAAACCGAAGCTTCCGTTGAAGCCAACGAATCAGATGAGTTTCGCCATTTTCTGAGCGGCGTAGACCTCATCTGTAAGCAACTCAACGGAGTTCTCGAGACACTTGGCGTAAAGCCCGTTCCCAGCGTGGGTGAGCAGGGCCTCGGACCGCATCGCGGGCATGTTCATGGATGGCATCGGGGCCATGGAGAGGAGCACCCGGATGTCGGCGTCGGTCACCGGCCGCGCTTCTGCGTCCCGTACACGCACTTCGACCACGTTCTCGCC
>JAMQPH010000062.1 GCA_023717605.1 Pyrinomonadaceae bacterium | reverse complement strand
AAACAGTACGGACTACTCGGTCATGAATACTGGAAAGCAGATGCTGTGGCTGCCGACTAGTCGTGAGGAGAAATACAAGGCCAAGCAGGCTATCGACACTTTCTTCGTGCGGGCCGGAGACATGCTCGCTGCGGGTGTCGTATTTGTCGGCACGCAACTGTTGAGCTTCGGCGTAACCAGCTTTGCCTGCGCCAACATTGCTTTTGTTCTGATTGCTATCGGTGTCGCCATCCTGTTGTTGAGAGAGTACTACCGCATAACGGCACCGGCGGAGGAGCCACCCTTGGATGTCGCAACACCACAACTTCAGGAAGCTTGAAAAGTGAGTCTTCCCACACAAAAAACTGACACTCGCAGAACCCTGGCCCGGCGGCTCTATCCCCGCTCGTTCAGCGTCCAGTCGAAATTGATCATAGCCTTCGTTCTCCTTACCCTGGTGGCAATTGGCACGGTGGCGTGGATCGGCTATGTCAGCGCCCGCGAGAGTCTGCGTGCCTCCGCTGAGAGCCAGCTCATGGGCTTGCAGCGATCGAAGGCCGCGCTGGTTCAGAACATTCTCAAGTCGGCGCGTAACGAAGTCCTGAGCCTCTCGTCATCGCCGGGGGCGACAAATGCAGCCCGGGAACTGCTGGCAGCGTACCGGCAGCTTGACCGCGAGCCATTTACGCCCGAGATGGAGGCAGAAGTACGGCGTTTCTATGAGGAAGAGTTTGAGCCGGAGCTTAGGGAACGCTCGGCGATTGAGCCTCCCAATGATAGCCTCCTGCCGACGACAAAGACAGGCTGGTATTTGCATTACCACTACCTTGTGAAAGGGCCTAAGCCATATGGGCTGGAAAATACGAACCGCTCGTCCACAGACAAGAGCGCGTACGCGCAGGCGATGGCAAAATGGCTGCCCTTAATAGAGGGGTCGATCCAGCGACTTGGACAGGAAGGTGTCATTCTTGTGGACCCCGAAACTCTCGAGGTTTTCTTCAGCCTCAAACAGTCGTCCATCGTGGGCACCAATCTGATCAATGGGCCCTATGCGGCCAGCCAGTTGTCGGAACTCGCGCGAAGCTTGCGCAATTCGCAGAATGTAGACGATTACAGGGTGGCCGATTTCGAGACTTATTACCCGGCGTTTGGCCGACCAAAGGCCTTTGTGGGCACGCCCGTCTTCGATGGTCCGCGCATGAACGCGATCATGATGCTGCGCCTGTCGATCGAACCGATCAGCAACGCGCTATCAGGCAATCGGCAATGGGAGGCCGACGGTCTGGGGAAGACTGGCGAGGTCTACTTGCTCGGCCCAGATCAGACGATGCGGACCGATTCGCGTTTTCTGATCGAGGACCGAAATGCGTTTCTCGCCGGCTTGCGGCGCTCGAGGCTAACGAGCCGCACGGTTGACACAATCGAAAAGCTCAATACGACGATCCTCGCGGTTCCCGTACGTCAAGAGGCCGCCGCGTTGGCCCTTAAGGGACTGACGGGAGTGACAGAGCTCAACGACTACCGCGGTGTTCCCTCTTTGATGGCTTACGGACCTGTCGATCTGGACTCGTTGCGGTGGGGTGTCATCGCAAAGATGGACCAATCCGAAGCGATGGCGCCGCTGAGTGCCTACGCGAAACGCGTTGTCGTCTGGGGCGTCGGCATCGCTTTACTGGCGACCCTCATGGCCCTGTTATTGGCGAAGGCCTTGACGCGACCTATCAATGAATTGGTGCGGGCTGCGAAGCAAGTGAGCCTGGGAGAGCTCGATGTCAGAGTCGAACTACTGGCAACTGACGAGTACCGCGATTTAGGCGACGCGTTCAACGAAATGGTCATCAGTCTCCGCACCAACCGGGCGGAATTGGACCACCAGGTGTTGGAGAACGAGCGACTGCTGGTGAGTCTGCTGCCTGCCTCCGGCGCGGCACAAATGCGCGACGGCAATGCCCAAGCGAGGCAATCGTTTGCGGATGTCACTGTGGCATACATCAACCTCGTTGGGTTCGAATCGCTGCCACCCGATCTCGGTGAGGACGATTCGATGGGTCTGCTCAGCGACATAGTGGCAGCGTGTGACGAGGCTGCTGAGCAACAGGGTGTTGAAAAGGTGCGCACTATTGGTTCGTCGTACCTCGCAGTATCCGGACTTTCGGTGGAGCGTCCCGACCACACAGCGCGGATGGTCGAGTTCGCTCGCGAGGTCGTTCGCATCGTAAGACGATTCAACGCAGAACGCGGTGTACATCTCGTCGCCGAGATTGGCATCAATGCGGGCCCGGTCATCGGCGGCCTGGTGGGCCGACGAAAGTTCATTTATGACCTTTGGGGCGACACCGTGAAATTGGCGAGAGGAATCGAGTCTGACGGCAAGACTTCGATCCGGGTCACACGCCCCGTCTACGAACGCGTCCGCGATTTAGTTAAGTTCGGAGCAGAGACTAGTGCAGAAGTGCGCGGCATGGGCTCGGTCGAGCTGTTTTCCATTTTGAACGAGGCCACGGTATGAATGAATTCCTCAACGCGATCCAGGATCGTTGGGCTTTCGGTCTCGCCCTGGTGATCGGCTTTCCGGTGCTGATGATAGCGCTGAATGAGTGGGGGTTTGCCCTTGCGCGTGCAGGTCATCCGGCAGCGAGGTCGGTACGGTTCTTCCGCAGCTGGGTAGTTCCGTCCCTGGCCCTGGTAGTATTTCTCCATTGGGTGGTCCTTCTGCCGAGGACGAGTCTTGGCTTGCGGCTTACGGAGACTCTGTCTTGGGCAATAGTGATCGTCGCTATCATGGGAGTCGTCAACAACCTGGTGTTCGAGTCGGCTCGACCAGATACCTGGCAGAGCAAAGTTCCCAGCCTGTTGCGCGATCTGGCGCGCCTGCTCCTCGTCGCGATCGGTATGGCGTTGGCCTATTCGATCGTCTGGGGCGGAGAGATCGGGGGCGCTATTGCGACCCTTGGCGTCACGTCGCTCATTGTCGGACTCGCGCTGCAGGAACCCCTGGGGAATTTATTCTCTGGCCTGGTGCTGCTTATGGAGCGCCCTTTCGAGGTGGGGGAGACAATACAGGTGGGCAATGTCTCGGGAGAAGTGAAAGCGGTCAACTGGCGGTCCGCCCACATCGAAGCCCTTGGCGGCTCTATCCAGATCGTTCCCAACTCGACGCTGAACAAAGAGACGATCCTTAACTTCTCTCGGCCACTGCCCAACCGCATGGAGTTGTTCGACGTTGGGTTTAGCTATCAGGATCCTCCCTACAAAGTCCGCCAGGCCTTGCTGGAACTCTTGTTACAGACCGAGGGCGTCCTAAAAAAACCGAAACCGATCGTGGCAACCCTCAGCTATGAAGAGTTCAGCGTCAAGTACCGCCTGGTCTACCAAACAATGGAAAGAGATCGCTGGCCGGTCAAAAACGAGTTGGTCACCCGCATCTGGTACGTGGCGAAACGCAACGGGTTCACCATGCCCTACCGAGTGAACTTCACCCTTCAGCCCCAAGAGGAGAGTCACTTCGCGGGGGCTCAACCTGAGGCTGCGGACCTGCTGGCCCGGTTCCCGCGTCTCCCGCAGCTCTCTCCCGAAGATCGTTCCCGCACTCGATCGCTGACCTTTGGTGCCGGCGAGCATCTCTACGACCAAGGCGATGATGTTGATGGAGTCTACTTCGTGGTGTCAGGAGCCGTGTCATTACAGATGGTCAAAAATGGTGAGGCTTGCGAGATCGCAACGATTCAGGGCGGAGAGTTCTGTGGGGAAACCGGGATGCATGGCCATCAGGCGGCGGAACTGCGGGCCGTTGCCCTGGAGGATACTGATGTCGTGCTCATCGCACCGGACGTGGTCCGACATCTGTTTGAGACGAGCCCGCGGCTGGCGCGCGAGACTGGCTATACGCTGGAGGTCCAACGCAAAGCGCTTCAATCAGCGCGCACCGCACCCGCCATGGCTGCCAGTCGATAATGTTGGGTTCAAAAGCAGGTGAAATGAAACTGTAGTTCTTTTATGAAATAGGTACGGAGGTCCACTAATCATGTTTTCAAGAAACACATACCACATCCGGGCGCGAATAAGCAGCGCTAGCTGCCTTCTGATTGCCGCGGTTCTATTTCTGGGCCCGGTAACGCAATTCTGTCCAGTTTCGCGAGCAGAAACCCGACGGTCAGCGCAGGAAAGTCGAAAACGAGTTTCTCTGCCAACTCCGCGTAGTCACTACGATACTTACAAGCGGGGCACTACTGGACTTCCGTTATTGATGGACTTACTAAAAGAATTCGAGCCTGAAGCCCAGCAGGTCCTCCTACGCTTCGCACTAGCAGCGGGCTTGAAGGACGCTTCTGTGAACCCTGAAGTCGCGGCAGACCTCCAGAAGATCCGGAACATGGCAGAGGCAGCCGGGCTACCGAAGCTGGCGCCAATTGTGCGTCCACAGGCCGTCGCTCTGCTCAAGAAAACTGACTGGGCCAGCCATCGTCCGGTGATCATTGAGTTGCTGGTGCATCAGTCCGGAGTCCTGAACATGATCCCCGAAAAGTGGGGTCCCATATGGATTCCGATTGTTCATGATGCATTGCTCAGTTTCCTGGATAATCTTTCGGATGATCGTCTATTGGACAAGCTGGTGGGTCTGGCCATGCTGGGGCCGAACGCTTCTACCGGCGACTACCTCCTGGAATTCGTTGCCAAAGTTCCGAGCCTGCAAAAGATGGGGCAGATCATCGCGCGCAATCCGGATCTTGCTCCCGAGTATCGCCAGGCGCTGCAGGGGCTCGAAAACGGTATCAACACAATGACTCGTGACGAACTAGTTGACTTCATTACGACCGATGTGGGCAAACCTGGGCTTGATAAGTATCAGGTGGTGTTTGCCGATAAGAAGCTGGCTGAGGCGAGTGTTGGCGCAACGATACGAGCGAGCTACATTCCTCCAGGAACCAGTGCCCGGCAACAAATGATTTTTAAAGTCGTCAAACCCTACGTGCTTGCTTATCTTCCCGAGGATCTGGCAATTATCGATGGCCTGGCAGAGTATTTCACCGTCAATCACGATTTCTATAACCTCGGCGACATGCCGCTGGTTAACCTCTTTAAGGAAATCCGCAAGGCCCTCACCAACGAAATCAATATTGTCGCTGAGCAAAAGAATTTCGTTCGAGCTCGAGAGTACTACAAGGGTAACAATAAAGTTTTAGTGCCAGAGATATTGCCGATCTCAACCACTCATGTCACAGCGATGCAGTTTGTTGCCGGTGAAAAGATCACTAGCGCTTTCAAGGGCGACCAAAGACAACGTTCGATCATGGCCGTTCGATTGAGCGACGTCATGACCGGGGATGTCATTTTTTCACCCAAGTCTGAAGCTATCTTCCACGGCGACCCACATCCCGGCAACGTCTATCGAGTGACGGGTAATCCCAAAAACCCCTATCAAATCGCCTTGTTGGATTGGGGCTTGATGGGAGTATTTCCACGCGCGGACCGGCGAGCACTGGTGCAATTGCTTATTGGTGCGCAAATGTCAGATGCAAAGCGTCTGCGTAAAAATGTAGGAGCGCTGGTGGAAGGCGGATTACCCAGCGACCCCGCGAAGTTGCAAAAGGTCGACGCTCTGGTTGCCGAAGTAGTTAAGCCCAAGCCAGGACGGGGCAGCTTTGATGCCCTTTCAGATTTACTTACAGGACTGATTGAGCAGGGCTATCAGACCAAATTTGATCTGAACATTTTTATCAAGTCTCAGGCCACAATTGCCGGCGAACTAGTTGAGCTGGATCCGACCCTAAAACAGGATGATCTGGTGGAGAAGCAAGTCACTGGACTAGTCAAAAAGGAGATGCCGAAGCGACTTGTTTGCGTCGTGTTTTGCTGGAACTCACGCGGCTATACCAGCATGCTCTCCAACGGAGATGTAATGGCCGTTAGCCGTTATAAGAAACCAAAGGAAGCTAAGGTCTCTCCGGCGAAGACTGCGCCGACTGTCAAAGCTGCGGCACAACCCTGACGATCTGGGTAGCCGCTTAAGGTAGCCGCCTAAGAACCGAGACGGGAATCTTTCTGGATCCCACTTTGCGCTGGTGTGTCCTCTCGGAATGGTGTCATGAGTTGTAACACTGGAAGCAGGTGGGCCCCACGCTGAAGCGACCTCGTCCAAGACGGGCGGCCCGCTGGCGCGAGTTCGTACTACCTTCATCCTGCGGTAGATTCACCAAAAATTCACCGATCTTTCACGCATTTCCCTTTCAGCGTCCCTATAGTCACGTCCACGCAGACCTTCGTCAGGAGCACTTAGAGAACGATCTTTGTTGAAAACCATGAAGACACAACTCTACAGATCAACCTTTAACAAGCGCCCAGCAGGAGGCCTGGTGGCGGTGGCTCTAATAGGAGCGTTGCTCGCCTTTTGCGAACTCGCGGTGTTTGCGCAGGAGCCGACGCCCACTCCTACGCCCTCACCGGAGGCGGCAACGGCACAGGAAACGCCAGACGCGCCAAAGATTCCGAATGATCAATTAGACGCACTGGTGGCGCCAATTGCACTTTATCCGGATCCGCTGTTGAGCCAGGTGCTGGTGGCTTCCACTTATCCGCTGGAGCTGGTACAGCTGCAGCAATACCTGGCGAAAACCGCTGGCTTTTTAAGTGAAAAGGCCGTGACGGAGGCAGTACAAAAGGAGGACTGGGACCCGAGCATTCAGGCTATGGCTGTATTGCCGGACGTGGTTAAGCGGCTGGCGGAGAACATCAAGTGGACCACGGACCTGGGCAACGCTTTCCTGGCTCAGCAGGGTGACGTTATGGACGCAGTGCAACGAATGCGCACGAAAGCAAAGGATGGCGGGAAGTTGCAGTCCAGTGAGCAGATGAAGGTCGAAACAAGAGAGGTTGAAAGCAAAACCGTCGTGGTGATCGAACAGGCGAGTCCGGAAGTGGTATATGTGCCCTCTTACAACCCGATGTTTGTTTGGGGAGCGATGTATTACCCATATCCACCCTTTTACGGAGGATATTACGGTGGTGCTGGCATATGGTACGGCTCCGGCATCGCGATCGGAGTAGCTTGGGGAGGAGGATGGGGCTGGGGTACCGGCTGGGGAAACAACAATATCACTATCAACCGGAACAACAACTTCGTAAACCACTACAACAACAGGAATATTAACCGGGGAGATCGGGTCAATCAGCTCAATTCCGGTAACAACACCTGGCGCCACAACCCACAACATCGCGGAGGCGCTCCTTACTCAAACAGGGCGACGGCAAATCGGTTTGGCGGCTCGACTCGCGGTGATTCGTTATCAAACCGTCAAGCGGGCGCGCGCCAGAATCTCGGCGGAGCAAGACAGGCCGGCACTTTGGACCGCAGCAGTTTTGGTCTCGGCAATCGGGACCTGAACAGCATCGGAGGCAGCCGGGACATCGGAGGCAACCGCGGCAATTTGGGGGGCAACCGGGCCAGCTTGGGTGGGGGCGGCGGCGGCTCCGGCGGGGACCGCATTGGCAGCCGAGATATATCGAGAGGGGGCGGTCAACGCGGCAGCGGCTCCTTTGGAGGTGGCGGGTCTTGGAGCGGCGGCGCCGCCCGGGCCAGTAGCTCACGAGGCGCTTCAAGTATGGGTCGTGGAGGCGGCGGCTACGGAGGCGGCGGAATGCGAGGTGGCGGTGGAATGCGAGGCGGGGGCGGGCGGAGGTAGCGAAAGTAATGTTTGAGGAAAAGAAAATGAAAGCCAAACCAAACATCTCATTTGTGTTTAGGATTCTCTTGCCCGCTTGCGCGATGGCTCTTTCTTGTGTTCTCGGGTCAGCCGGGAACGTGGCGGCTCAGACGAAGGCAAAAGCGGCCGACACTCCACCGGTCAAACAAAGAGGGTTCGCCACATCACAAGAAGCTGCCACGGCGGTGATTCAAGCGGCGGAACAATTTGACGTCCCGACGCTGCTGGAAATTGTGGGGCCGGGTGGCGCCGACCTTGTGGTAACCAGGGACACTGCGCAAGACAAACAAAGAGCGGCTACGTTTGCCGCTAAGGCGCGCGAAAAAACCTCAGTGACTCAGGATCCGAAAAATCCTAATCGTGCCATCCTTTCAATCGGCAATGAGGAGTGGCCATATCCGGTTCCGATCGTGAAGCGAAACGGAAAGTGGTATTTCGACTCCAGGGCGGGCCGCAAGGAAATTCTTGATCGTCGCATCGGGGCCAACGAACTGGATGCGATCACTATCTGCCGCGGTTACGTTGAGGTTCAAAAAGAATATGCGCTGCAAGCTCATGACGGAGTTAACCAGTACGCCCAGCGAATCATCAGCACGCCCGGGAAACGTGATGGCCTTGCCTGGAAAAATGAGGATGGCACATGGGGTGGGCCGGTTGGAGAGGGAATAGCCAAAGCTCTGCAGCAGGGCTACACGAGCAGGACGGAACCCTACCATGGCTATTACTACAAGATCTTGAAAGGACAGGGGCCCGCAGCGCCGCTGGGGAAAATGGACTTCATGGTGGAGGGCGTGATGATTGGAGGGTTTGCACTCGTCGCCGTGCCGGCAGACTACCGCGTGACGGGTGTGAAAACTTTTATCGTCAGCTACGAAGGGATCGTTTACCAGAAGGATCTGGGACCAGACTCCCTGAATATCGTCAAGAAGATGGAGTTATACAACCCTGACAAGACTTGGCGTCGCACCGACGACGCATGGTAGACGGCTCTTAGTTCCAACAAAGGAAGATTACCAAATGCGAAATAGATTTTATGTTGCTCTTCTAATGACCTGTTTGATCTCTGCGACTGGCTACGCGCAAAAGGTCACCACTGACTACGACAAACAGGCAAACTTCTCGTCGTACAAGACCTATACCTGGGCCGAGGGAACGCCAGCGAAAAATCCGCTTAGCCATCAACGCATCCTTGCCGGCATCGAGGCGCAACTTGCCGCCAAGGGATGGCAAAAAGTAGACACCGATCCGGACGTAGTAGTCATCTACAGCGCCGCCACAAGTACCAAGACCCAAATTAACACGTTTGAAACTGGTGGCCCCTGGGGCGGCTACCGTTGGGGTTGGGGCGGCTACCGCGGTGGCATGGGAACCTCGACCACTACCGTACAGGAGATTCCGGTTGGCGAACTCGTCGTTGACATGGCTGATGTAAGAAACAAGTCATTCATATGGCGTGGCACTGCCAGGGATACGCTCAGCGACAAGCCAGAGAAGAACCAGAAGAAGCTCGACAAGGCGTTGGCAAAGATGTTCAAGAGTTTTCCGCCGGTGCCCGGAAAGAAGTAATGCGACTGATTTACAGATTCAGGACGGTACCAATCATATTCGCGATTCGGCAGCAGTAAGACTGTCAGAATTGACAGTATTAAGTGCTCTCTACTCCACGTTAAGATGACTTATCCTATTGTGGGCTTGGGGCGAACGCTGAACACCGTGGATCTTAGCGAGGAGGCTGCGTGGCTCGAGGAACCGGCACCTTACTGGTTTATTGACCACAACGTTTATTAACCCACAACATAGAAACTTGAAGGAGAAAATTGACATGAGAAACAGAAAATCAATCCCGGTGCTGGTGGCTCTCGCCTTTGTGCTAACTCTGATGACCGCAGTCGGGTCCTCGGCGCAAAGCGCAAGCAAAGCCCATCCCGTACAGGTTCCGCAGGGCGAGAAGCAAAAGGTTCAGGGCGTCGTCAGTGTCCGCAGCGGCGATTCGTTTAAAGTCCGAGACCCTGGCGGCGCCGAGACAACGGTGCTCATGACGGCCGACACAAAGGTTAGCTCTCACAGCAGAGGTCTTAGAGGCAAGAAGGACTACCCGGTGACCTACATCATGCGCGGTCTGCGTTTGCAAGCTGAGGGTAAGGGAGATGCTGACGGTAATCTGGTAGCAGACTGGGTCAGGTTTGATGAGCAGGATCTGCGAAGCGCCCAGGCTCTCGAGCAGACAGATGAACTCGCCCAGGAAAACCTGGCGAAGATTAAGGAAGCTCAAGAGAATGCGGAGCGGATGGCCGCACAAATCGCGGAAAATACCGCGCTCGCCAATGATGCCAGAGCCAGGGCAGATGCGGCACAAGCCCAGGCTGATGCAGCTTATAAAGCTGCCGCGTTGGCCAACAACCGTATCAACGGACTTGATGACTACGAGCAGGTCCGCACCATCCCGGTCCTCTTCAAAGTAAACAGCGCCGTTATTGATGCAACTGCTAAGCAGACGATCGATGACGCGGCAGCGTGGGCAAAGGGGGAGAAGGCCAAGGGGAACACGAACGGTTGGCTAGTTGAAGTAGTAGGATTTGCGGATACCAGCGGCAACACGGCGAGAAACCGCGCCCTAAGTGAACGACGCGCAAAGGCCGTAATCCAATACCTCGTTGGCGTGCATAATCTGGATCTGCGGCGGCTGGTTCAACCTTTTGGCTATGGTGATTCCAAGCCCGTCGCCGATAACAAAACTGCAGCCGGGCGCGCGAAGAACCGGCGGGTTGAGATCAGAATTTTGCAAAACAAGGGAATCGCAACCACTTCTGAATAGAAGAGCATGTTCTAACAGAAGAGCTCTTCCGCGCGAGGAGGGCGACCGGTGTTGGTTAGCTGCCGTAGTTAGCGAATCGCTAATTACGGCAGCGCCGTTTTCGCTCATCGAGTGCCGAGAGGCTTCAGCTCGAATCTCATTCACACCGTGGCTTCACACGAATTCTTTACTCCGGAGGAGTAAGATTGCGTTTATAGGGACCCAATGAATATCCCCTCACCGTTCGGAGGGGCGGAATGCGTCTAGAGTGTCCTCTCTCCAAACTTCGCCGGACAAATTGGTCGCGGTGCACGCGCACAGAACCATTTGCTGGTAGCCAATGGAACCCAGCACTCAACTCGAGTGGGAATCGGTGTCAGAAGCATTCGCGTAGCCAAAGGATCCCACTCAGCCCTGATGATGATAGACCGCCCTTACAAAGAAGCGGTGTTGGTCTGGTTACGAAGGATTGTGTGTGGCTGCGCTGGGGCTGAGTGCTGGGATCCATAGGCTACCCGCAATGGTTCTGTGCGGTGCACGTCGCTGGAAGTGGGGTGGGTGTCCTGTGCTACAGACATCTCGCTCCAGGGGGGTGAAAACTTAGAGAGTACTCTGCGAGCGCGTAGTCAGCGTGCCGTCTCCCTGAACAAGCCGGGAATCGCCGAATGAGTTTTTACCCACCAACTCCCAGCCATAGCCGCCTACTTTTATTCGACCGCAACCTCTGCATATCCACCGAAAATTCACCATTCTTTCACGCATCTGCCGCCCAACTTCCTTATAAT